>JAJRRI010000036.1 GCA_024279685.1 Verrucomicrobiota bacterium
GATACGTTGCGGTATAAACTCCAGCCCTCGCAGAGTTGCAGAGGACGCAGAGAAATCAGCACTCCCTGCTCCGCGGTCTCTGCGCCTCTGCGAGGAAGAATGTAGTGATTTAGCCCGATATGTTTTAGGGATGGGTATAAGAACAGGGGAGCGAAATAATTCATTCGATTTCTTCACCCACATAGAACCACTCGCTATCGAGTTTCTCGAAGACAGAGCATTCGTGGTGGCGACCGGGGGCGGTGTCGGTGAGATATTCAGCGATGAACTCCACATGGGTTTCATCCGTTGCAACGATGTGAAGTTTGAGCCATTCAACCTGCCGCATCCACTTACGAATCGATACTTCCAAATCCTCCGTTCGAGCGGAGGGATGGGTGGTGCGGACGAGGTAAGCCACATTCTTTGCCACGTAGGCGGTGTAGCGCGAGCGCATCAGTTGCTCGGGAGTTTGCGCCGTTCGACTCCCGGAAAGGATCGCGCCGCAACATTCAGTGTAGCCCGTTCCGCTGCCGCAGGGGCATTTATCAAATTTTTTCATTTTTGGCCTATTCAAGAAGGTTTGAAACAGACTTCAGGGCTTCGTCTAGCGCGGCGGGATTTCTGCCGCCGGCTTGGGCGCGGTCGGGTTTTCCGCCGCCGCCTCCGCCGCATTGCTTAGCGATGGCGCCAATGATTTTCCCGGCGTTGTGGCCTTCCTTCACCCGGTCGGGAGAAATGGCGCAGATGAGGGCGACCTTCCCGTCGGACGTTCCGCCGAGAATGGCGACGGTGCTTTTGAGCTGGGGCTGAAGAACATCCATAATGGCGCTGAGCAGTCCGGCATCGGCATCGCCCATATTTTCAATGAGCAGGCCATCCTTCACTTTGCCGAGCAGTTCTTCGGCGATGGCCGGCGCTTGTTCCTGCAGTTCAGCCTGCCGTTGTTTGGCGGCTTTCTTTTTGGCTTCGGCGGCGACCGCTTGCGCCTGCGCTTCTGCCTGTGCAATTTTCTGCTCTTCAATAAAGAGATCGGCGTGGGTGCCGCAGGCGGCTTCGATGCGGCGGATACCGGCGGCGATGGACGATTCGCTCATGATTTTGAACGATCCGATGTCGCCCGTATTACGGACGTGGCATCCGCCGCAGAGCTCCATGGAAAATCCATCAAAAGAGTGTTCGACTCCGCCGATCTGTAGCACACGAACCGTGTCGCCATATTTTTCGCCGAAGAACTGCTGAATGGCGGCGTGCTTTTGAACTTCGGTAAAGGGGACTTCATTCCAATAGACGGGTTCGTTGGCCGCGATCCGATCGTTGATGAGTTTTTCAATTTCGGCAATCTGTTCGGCGGAGAGTTTTTCGGGTGAATTAAAGTCGAAGCGCAGGCGGTCGGCGGCCACGAGCGATCCGCGCTGGCGGGCATCTTCGCTAACCACTTTATGTAACGCCCAGTGAAACAAATGCGTGGCGGTGTGGTGACTTTGGATGTCGGCACGGCGGGCGGCATCGACGGAAACGGAAACCGTTTCGCCTATATTCGGAGCGCGACCGGTTGTGAGTTTAGCGCGGTGAACGAAGAGTTCGCCCTGTTTTTGGGTATCGAGAATCGTCAATTCACCTTCGGAGAAAGTAAGTACTCCGTGGTCGCCGAGCTGTCCGCCCATTTCGGCGTAACACGGGGTTTGGTCGAGTACGATGGAATATTCATCGTTATCGGCGGGAGTAACCACTTCGACGACGGCTTCGGCGGCGAGGTGGTCGAATCCAATAAAGACCGTGGCTTTGTCGTCGAGTCCTGCGTATTCGACGAGCACGACGGATTTTTTGGCGGCGTGGTCGGCCCGGGCGCGATCGCGTTGTTCGTTCATGAGTTTTTCAACGCCTTCAATATCGACCGTCAGGTCGCGCTCGCGCGCCATGAGTTCGGTGAGGTCGAGCGGGAAGCCGTAGGTGTCGTACAGCTTGAAGGCGTCGATGGATGGGAAGGCTTTATCTGAAAGGGTTCCGGCGACGTGCTCGAAGAGTTCAATCCCGCGGTCGAGGGTGCGGTTGAAGGATTCTTCTTCGGCTTTAAGGGTTTTACTAATCCGCGCGTGGTTTTTGATCAGCTCGGGGAAGGCTTCGCCGAAGCTTTCAACGACGGTATCGGCGAGGGCATAGAAGAAGGTTTCCTGGAACCCGAGGGCGCGGCCATAGCGAACGGCGCGGCGGAGGATGCGGCGGAGGACGTAGCCACGCCCTTCGTTGGAGGGCAGGATTCCGTCGGCGATGGAGAAGCTGAGGCAACGGATGTGGTCGGCGATAACGCGGAAAGCGATGTCGACCGGGTCGGTCATGGAGGAGCCGTACGTTTTTCCACTCATGTCTTCTAGTTTTTGGAAGATCGGAGAAAAGACGTCGGTTTCATAGTTGGAGATCACGCCGGAAAAATCGGTAAAGTTGTTGGTGCATTGCATGATGGAGCAGATGCGTTCGAAGCCCATACCGGTATCGACGTGTTTCGCAGGAAGAGGTGTGAAGGTGCCGTCGGGATTGGCGTTGAATTGAATGAAGACGAGGTTCCAAATTTCAATATTCAACGGGCTGTCGGCATTGACCATGCCGGGGCCGCCATCGCCGTTGGGGGTGAGGTCGATATGCAATTCAGAGCAGGGGCCGCAGGGGCCGGTATCACCCATCATCCAGAAGTTGTCTTTCCGATTTCCGGGCACGACTTGTTCGGCGGGCAGGTATTTAAGCCACATTTCTTTGGCTTCTAGGTCGGCTTCGGATTTTTCGTCGCCGCCGAAGTAGGTAGCATAGACACGGCTTGCGGGTAGGCCCCATACTTGAGTGATCAATTCCCAGGCCCAGTCGATGGCGGCTTGTTTGAAGTAGTCGCCGAAGGACCAGTTCCCAAGCATTTCGAAGAAGGTGTGGTGATAGGTGTCCATGCCCACGTCGTCGAGGTCGTTGTGTTTTCCGCCGGCGCGGATACATTTTTGAGTGTCGGCGGCGCGGCCGGGGGTGTAGGGGCAGTTGGATTGCCCGAGGAAAATCGGCACAAACTGGTTCATACCCGCATTGGTGAAAAGCAGGTTCGGGGAGTCGGGCAAGAGGCTTCCAGATTTGACAATGGTGTGTTGCTTCGACTCAAAAAAGTCAAAAAATGATTGGCGGATTTCGTTCGATGTCATGGTCATAATTTTCTTCCTGAATAAAAAAAGTCCACCTACTTTCCGAGGTGGAAAACGGCGGACTTTATACGGGGAACGCGGATATTATGCAAGAGTTCCACGGATTGGAAAATGGAGTGGATTCATTTTTAGTGTTGACGATGCTTCCAGCTTCGTTGCGGTAGGACGGTGCGTATGCAACGAAGCTGGAAGCATCGTCTACATTCATAAAACCCCTCAAAGGAAGGATGGTGAGTGCTCCGCTGAGATCTTAAGCAGGATTAATCCATTAACAAAATCGCTTGAGAACGGTCACAAGATCTTCGCGGCGGACGGGTTTGGAGAGATAGTCATCCATACCGGCTTCGATGAATTTTTCGCGGTCACCCTTCATGGCGTGGGCGGTTATGGCCACAATGGGGGTGCGATGCCCTTCTCTTTCTTGCGCACGGATCATGGCTGTGGCCTTGAGCCCATCGAGCACCGGCATCTGGATATCCATGAAAATCATGGCGTAGCGGGAATACTCCTCGTGCTGGATCCGTTGGATGGCCTCTAGGCCATTCTCAGCTAGATCGATCCGGCACCCCATTTTTTCGAGAATTCGGGTAATTACACGCTGGTTGAGTTTATTATCTTCCACCAGCAGCACGTCTAGATCAAAGTTCTCCACACCCGCTTCCCCAGCGGCTTTAGCGAGCTGTTCTCGGCCCCCTTCCTCCATGTCCACGGTTAGGTTAAAGGCGAATTCGGAGCCCCGCCCAGGTTCACTTGAAACGGTGAGTTTTCCGCCGAACTGTTCGACCAGTTTCTGCGATATCGCTAGCCCAAGACCGGAGCCGCCGTGCGCGCGGGTGTGCGAGCCATCTACTTGGCTGAATTCCTGAAAAATGGATTCCTGCGCTTCCTTGGTCATCCCGAGTCCCGTGTCCCGAACGCGGAAGGCCAGTGTGCATTCGTTCCCGGTTTTTCCGAGCAGCTCGACGACCACCTCAACGTGACCTTGCTCTGTGAATTTAACCGCGTTGGCGATGAGATTAATGAGAACTTGCCGGAGGCTCCCCTCGTCGGTGCGCACCAACGGGAGGGAGGATGGGTAGTCGAACCTTAGCTCCAGCCCCTTTTCTTCGACCGCCGGAGTGAAGAAAAGCTTCAATTCTTCGAGCAGGGCGCAAAGATCAACGGAGGCGTTGTTGAGTTGGAATTTTCCGAGTTCAATACGGGAGAGGTCGAGAATGTTGTTTATGATTTTGAGTAAACTATCAGCAGAGGAGGAGATGGCCTCGACATATTCCCCCTGTTCGGACGAGAGCGGGGTGTCTTTCATCAACTGCGCCATGCCTAGCACACCATTCATCGGGGTACGAATTTCATGGCTCATGTTCGCGAGAAATTCGCTTTTGCTACGACTGGATTTTTCGGCGGTTTCTTTGGCGCGGCTCAGCTCAGTGCCAAGGCGCTCTTGCTCGCCGCGTTGCTTCTTTAATTCGCCAACCATGTGGTTGACCCCGCGCGCCAGTACTCCCAACTCATCCATCGATTTAGCCTGAACAATCCGGATCTCCAAATCGCCCTGTTCCACCGCGCTTAAGCAAGCCACGGTACTGCGAAAGCGTTTGGCCGTCATCCCGTGCAACAACCATGCACCTGCTATCGTGATCAATCCAATACAAAGCGAGAATCCAACCACAAATCCTGTGGCGATCTGATTCTTCTGCAACGCGGTATCCGCTGTGCTGATCTTCATATAGAGATTTCCGCTCCAGCCATCCGAGGCATAAAGAGAGGTGGAGATATACAGAACCTTTTCTCCTTTTTTTGGGTAGTGCGTGACCGCAGTCCCTTCTTGAATAAGGAGCGGGTTTGTGGATGGAATGGTGTAGCGAAAGTCCTCCGCGGAGAGCCCCTCTCGTTCCGAATCCGTGCTAAAGAGAATCACTCCGTCCGGGCGGGATATCGCCGCAAACAGAACCTCTTCGCCGACTAGCTCCGAGAGCATTTCACGATCGCTCACCTGCGAACGAGGCAGTAGCCCTTTGCTGATTAATCCCCCGGGAATCTGGGCGCGAAGATACAGATTCTTATCGATCTCGGCGGCAAAGGAACGAATATAGTAGATGCCGAGGCTCGACAACAGCACCGACGCGATCAGGAAGATCGATAGGCTTAGTTTAAAAGCTAGCGACAGGAAGAACGGAGATCCGTCCACCAGTCTGTGGGACGCTGTTCTAGACATGGTAACCAGCATAGGCTATTGGTCAGAACAAACAACGAAGAAAACTATGAAATGAAAGACCGAAATATTCAACCTGATTGCTGGAGCTACGAGCTGCCCGACGGCTGGGAAGTGCTGGCCGGAAAGACCGATGCCGACAACGATCTTCTGAGCCTCAAGACCGCTAAAGCCAACGACCTTTGGTTCCACGTGCACGGCCTGCCCGGTAGCCATACTCTTCTGCGCCACCTCGAGGGAGAAAAACCCGACAAGACCGCTATCAAAACCGCCGCTTCCATCGCCGCCTGGCACTCCAAAGCGCGCAACGCCGGGACGGTTCCCGTTTCGTACACCGAAGCCAAACACGTCGGTAAGCCACGAGGTGCCAGACCCGGTAGCGTCAGTATCAAGCGCGAAAAAATCATCAAAGTGCGCCCGTCCCTGCCAAAAAATGCAGCTCTCGGTTGATCTTTCATCTCTCCATAGAGAGATCTCTCTTAGCAACCTTCCCTCAATTCAATTTGACGAAAAAAGGCTAAAGATCTATCCTGTTTCACATAGATTTAACGGAGGAAGAGACCATGTTAACGTTCAAGATTATTCGAAAAATTGGAAAGATACTGCGCGGAGGGGCCGGTAAGAAGGAAATCTTTCTTGGCATGCTCTGCGGTGTGCTCATAGGTTTCAACCCAGGAATCAGCCTCACGCTTGCACTTGCCATCCTCATTACCCTGCTCCTCAACGCCAATATGGCCTTCACGATACTGGGCGCGGCGCTCGGCAAGGTCCTCTGTTTAGCGATCGCTCCCATCACCTTCCATACCGGCTATTTCATCATCCATAAGATGGGCTTGGAAGATCTCTTCCGCTCGCTCTGCAACGCGCCGGGAACCGCCTTGATGGATCTCAATGTCTACTCCATGATCGGGAGCCTCCCCTACGCTCTCGTGATCGGCATACTCTCCGGAGTAGCCCTCGGCACCGCCGTCATTCGAATCCGAAAAAAGATGTTGAAACTCGACCAACACGTTATTATCGGTAAGACGTTCGGCAATAAAGTATCGCGCTTCCTCCTCTGGCTCGCCTTTGGCAAAAGTAAACTCTCCCCTGAAGATGAGATTCTAAAACCCGCGCCGCTGTTCCGCAAGTCCGGCCTTATTCTCGTCGGTAGCGTCGTGGTGATCAGCCTCCTGCTTGAGTTCCTCCTGCTTGACCTAGCCGTAAAATCCGGCCTGCAATCTGCCCTCTCCGCTCAAACCGGTGCGGAAGTTAATATCGCCAAAGCCCACCTCTCTCTCGCGGGCGGTACACTCAAAATCGCAGGCCTGCAGGTCACCGATCCCGACAAAGCCACCCACACCCTCGTGCAGATTGACACCCTCTCCGCCGACATCAGCATGAGCGATCTCCTCCGGAATACCTATGCCATTGATCTGCTTGCCGGATCCACACTCAAACGCGATACGCCCCGCAAAACTCCCGGAAAAATCTACACCAAAGAAAAGGACAAGAAGGCTGAAAAATCGGCCAAAGACAAGACCTCCGGAAAAGCGCTCGATACCTACTTTTCCAAGGCACAAAATTGGAAGAAGTATGGCAATAAAGCCTATGAATACCTGAAAAAGCGTAAGGACAACACCGAATCCGCGGCCAAGGGCGAAAAGCCTAAGGCCTCAAAGAAGGTTGCCGTTGCGAATGCCAAAAATATCGGCTACCTCAAAGCGGCTGCGGACCTCGTCACCGACCGTCCCGCATGGAATATCCACCGCGTGGAAATCGACCACGTTCTATTGGGCGGCGGCCTTCCCCCACACCAACTGAAAGGCACCGAACTCTCCAGCCCCCCCGAACTCAACGGAAAGCCGACCTCCCTCTCCATCACACCCGATGGAGGAATCAAACCCTCCGCCATGCTCGTTCTACGTTTCGATAACCCCGCCGCACGGCATGCCCTCTCCATAGACCTTGCCGGCATCGCCATCGGCGGAGCCATTGAAACCTCCGCCGACCTTCCGCTCAACATTCGCGAGGGGAAAGCTGACCTTAAAGCCGACGGTAGTTTTTCCATCGATGCGCTTCAGATCCCCTTCACCATTACCCTTCGCGACCTCAAAGCGGAGGTCGGCCCCGGCGAGACCGTAATGGGCATGGATGCCGAAACCGCCTCCGAAGTTTTTAGCTCTATGCAGGAGCTAAAGATCGACGGCGATTTCAGCGGTTCCCTGCACTCCCCACGCGTCAATATCGACTACGATAAACTCAGTGCAAATATCAGACAATCCCTCGTCGCCGCCGGAAAAAAAGAACTCTCCAAGCGCGCCAACCAAGAGATGGATAAGGCCAAAGGTGAGTTGAAAAAGAAAGCGGATCAAGAAATCAACAAACTCATGGAAAGCGACGAGGCTAAAGAAGTAAAATCAAAAGCCAAGGATGCGTTTAAGAAGCTGTTTTAGCCGGATAATCCGAGCCTATACATACGCCGGAACGGAGCTGGAAGCTCCGTCTACATTAGTCTCCTTCTGAACGATCCGCTTTTGTTTTATCCCAGAAGGAATTTTTGGAGCCAGAGACGTGCTCTAATTTAATGGTTACTTTCCCGAGGGGAACCTTGGCTTTCATGCGGGTGATCATGCGCTGGGTATCATTTGAAATCCAAAAAAAGAGCTCCCCTTTTCGCAAGAAAGCATCGTCAAACTCGGCGATAGGCTCCATTTTAAGGCAGTCTATTTTCCCATAATTTGGAATCTTAATTCGGTCTTCTTTTAAGACTCTTACCTTCATTTCATAGAATTTACCACTGGAAATAAGGGGGTGAGTTTGGCCGGTCAGCTCTTCGGTGGTCTGATTCCGTGCGGCATAAAGGAACGTGATGATATCGCGAGTTTGGCTGGTGATTGTTACCTGATTGGTAGTTCCAGCAATTCGGTCAATGAAGGTTGCGGTGCGGTTGGCATGATCCATCAGGGTGAGGTGACTTTTCTTAATATTTCCGGCATTAATATGGAGGTCTATCCGCAGTGGGAGGCTCGTCTTCGGGTCGATGATGACCTCTTTAAGATCATTCACTTTATAGATGGGAGCATAGGCCTTATAGCTTTTTGAAACCGTTCGGATGCGGATCAGTTTTCTGCCATTTTCTTCAAAGGCCTCGGTCGTGTTTATGGATCTAGCCACCGGAATGCCCATCCATGACGCTTTATATTCCGACACTTCTCCGGGAACAAAGCATTTGCTGTAGTCTTCCGTCGCCTCCGCTAGAGCGGTGGATGTGATGAGAAGAATGAAGCAGAGGCCTTTCACTTTCCCGAGGGGGTTTTTGGAATCTTCTTTAGTCATAAACACGATCCTACGTTTTGCTTTTCTGTAAAACAATCCAGAATTACAAGGGGTCACGGGAGAAAGGATTATTCAAATCGCTCAAAATGGTGCGGTGCATTCAAACTCCATACGTTCCCCAGAGGATGGGTGATGAAGCGCCAACCCTTCCGCATGCAACATCAGCCGCTCGGCCGGTTGTCCGTAGATCGGATCTCCGACGATGGGAAATCCGATCGATTCCATATGAACACGCAGCTGATGCGAACGGCCCGTTTTGGGGAATAACGCAACACGAGTGGTTCTGGCTCTCCGCTCTAGCACCTTCCACTCCGTGAATGCCTTTTTGCCGCGCACGCAATCGACTAGATGCTTCGGCGGCAACCGCTGTTCCATGTCCTTCCGTAGTGGATAGTCGATGAATCCAGAATCCTCTTTAACCACACCTTCGACGATGGCGATATACACTTTTGAAACTTCCCGTTTTTCAAACTGTAGCGAAAGGTTGCGCTGCGCCTCTGGCGAGCGGGCGAAGAGAATCAGGCCGGAGGTATCCATATCCAATCGATGTACCACTAGCGCATCTGGAAAGCATTCGAGTATTCGATGATAAAGGCAGTCCTGCTTATCCGGCCCGCGCCCCGGCACGGTCAATAAGCTCGTCGGTTTATTCACCACCAGAAAAGCCGCATCGTTGTATATGATTTTCAATTTATCAACCCTTTAATTATCCTGAAGGAAACAACCCGACTTCGTAGTAAATAATACTACATATCCAATACGGTTTCGGGATAAATGTGGCCGTCGGTTCCAATTTTAAAGACGTAGATAAGTCCGGGGCGGAGGCGTTTATAGACCACATTTCCATAAATAGCCTTAATCCCATGGTCGCGGAGGGCTTCAGGATGGTTCGCCAAATCCCAGATGGCATCCCAAAAGAGCTGTTGATCAGACTGTTTAAGTTCGCGCAGAAGATCGGCATAGCGCGCGGGATGCGTGCCGGGTGTTGCGATGGGATACCCTTCGGCCGGGCGCATATTTTCGCCGTAGATCCGTCGCCAAAGATAGAGCGACCGCGCCTTACCATCCATCACGACCTGATCGGAAAAGGTGACGATGAGGGTGTCGAAATGCGCAACATCACCTTCGATCTCGTACTCCCGTTCCAGCACGGTCGTAAGCAGGTCGCCGCGGGCGGTCTCCACAAATCGGAGCGTGGTGTACAGCTGACCCTCTCGTTCTTCCTGCCGCACCACTTTCGCAAATCCAATTTGATCTTCATGCGTCAAGGATGTGATGGCCGCCTTTAGCTTTTTGTTATCCCCTAATAACTCATGCACCGTCTGGGTGCCGTAGAAGATCGATCCGCCCACAAAAGCGAGCACGACCAGCGAAAGGAGAGTCGTCATATGTTTAAAAAGCTTTCTCATAAGGAAACCTCTTGTTGAAAACTGAAGTCTCGGACCAGGTGAATCGATCCAGAATCAATGTTTACCATGGCCGGGCCGGCGCCATCCACATGGGCACCCAACGTGTAGTAGCTCGTTCCATCGATTTGCCGCAGGTCATCCGCATGCTGATGCCCCTGAAAAACGGCAACCACCTTATCTGACTTCCGAATCACCTCGCGCACAGCAGCATGGTTCTCAACGGAAAAATCGCCCGATATATCGATGCGTTGGTGCGAAAAGAGAACCACCGGAGACGCTGCTGCATCCAGTTTATCACCCAACCAAACGAGCTGCTCATTCGGCACGAAAGAGGTCTTCCAGTCAAAGTTACCCCCGTCGTATTCTGTACTGTCCTGAGAAAAATTTCCGTCTATACCGATGAAGCCAACCCCTCCCTGTCGGAGCCCAAAGGTCGGCGTAACGCCAGCACAACCGAGGGCATTATAAAATTCCGCCTTGGAAAGATGATCCAGATCGTGGTTGCCCGGCATATAGCGAACCGGTCCGCAGAACGAATCGCACAATGCAGACACCTCGCGGAGCATCCGCTCCGCATTCATCTTGTCGTCAGACTCTATCAAATCGCCCAGCACCACCAACAACTCAGCACCACCACGGTTCAATGCCGCAACCGATTCATACAAACGATTCAACGCTTGTACGCCGCCATCATAATGGAGATCGTTCAGGAGCCCTACCTTCAACTGGGATTTGGTATGCATAACGAAAAGGTAAATCGAAAC
>JAJRRI010000037.1 GCA_024279685.1 Verrucomicrobiota bacterium
CCTCGATCACGATCGCGGGCATTCGTATTGTGATTGATTCCGGGCTGGCACGCATCGCACGGTACGATCCCAACCGAGGCATCGACACCTTGCTGGTGGAACGGATTAGCCGGGCTTCGGCCGATCAGCGGACGGGACGCGCGGGGCGTACTGCGCCGGGAGTTTGCCATCGTCTATGGACGGAGCAGGAGCATGTTGCGCGGCCGATGCAGGAGCTTCCCGAAATTTTACGGCATGATCTGGCGGAGGTGGTGTTGACGCTGAAGGCGGGCGGTATCGATGATGTTGAACATTTTGAATGGTTGGAAAAGCCTAATCTAAAATCGTTAGAACAAACGCTGACGTTATTGGCTGATTTGGGGGCGCTCGATCCTGAGGGAAAGCTTACAGCCCTTGGGAAGCAGATGGTGTCGTTCCCGATGCACCCGCGCTATGCTCGGATGCTTCTGGCGGGCGAGGAGTATGGGTGTGTTCGGCAAACCTGCTTGATTGCGGCGCTGACGCAGGGACGTTCGATTCTCCAGCGCAATCAGAAAGAACAGACGCGCGGCAACCGGGACGATCGGTTGGGTGATGAGGGTATTTCTGATTTTAAGCAGTTGATGCATGCGTGGGAATTTGCGGATAAAAACCGCTACAACGTCGATGCGTGCCGCAAACTCGGTATCCATGGGGGCGCCGCGCGGCAGGTCAAACCGCTCTTTGAGCGCTTCCTGCGGATGGCTGAAAAAGAGGGGCTGAAGGTGAATACTCGTGTGCCACTCGACGAGGATTTACAGAAGTGCATCCTGCTCGCCTTTTCCGACCATGTGGCGAAACGCCGCGACGCCGGGACGTTGCATTGCGAAGTGGTGCATGGCCGTGCGGGCGATTTGGATCGTGATAGTGTCGTGCGGGATCGTGGTTTGATTGTTGCCGCCGAGATTCGCGAAATCGAGGGGAATCGCGACCTTAAGGTTCGATTGAATCTTTGCACGGCCATTCGCGAGGTCTGGCTCGATGAGCTTTTCCCTAACGATATAGAGGAGCACGTTGCGGCCGTTTTTGATCCGGTCTTAAAGCGTGTCGTTTCGAAGAGATGGAAGTCGTTCCGCGGATTGGAGCTGCGTGCTCGAATGGTGCAGGAGGTTGATGAGCAGCAAGCGGCCGAAATTATGGCGGAGGAAGTCTTGGCTGGGCGGTTGAGCTTACATAAGTGGGATGATGCCGTGGAGCGATGGATTACGCGGGTTAACTGTCTTGCGGTAGGTTGCCCGGACTATGGCATTCCGGAAGTTGACGCCGAAGCTCGGCGGGCGATGGTGCAGGAAATTTGTTTCGGGGCAGTCTGCAAACGTGACCTGAAAGATCGGTCGGTTTGGAAGGTGGTTAAGTCGTGGCTCTCCGTTGTCCAATTAGAGATGATTGAGAAACAGGTTCCCGAGCGCATTAAATTACCGAGCGGGATTAACGCCAAGGTGCGCTATGAGCCGGGGCAAGCCCCCGTGGTTTCGGCGACGATTCAAAAACTATACGGATTGGAGACGGTTCCAACGATCGGCTTTGGTTTGATTCCGGTGGTGGTTGAGGCGCTTGCGCCGAACCAGCGTCCGCAGCAAAAGACGCAGGATATGGCGTCGTTTTGGAAGAATACGTATCCGATGCTCAAGAAGGAACTAAAGGGCCGCTATCCCAAACATGAATGGCGATAGCCTGTAGAAAAGGGGTTGTACCCATCCCTAAAATAGATCGATCTAAATCACTACATTCTTCCTCGCAGAGGCGCAGAGGCCGCAGAGCAGGGAGTGCTGATTTCTTTGCGTCCTCTGCGACTCTGCGAGGGCTGGAGTTTATACCGCAACGTATCTGGAAAGGGTATTACTTCACTTCTCCAACGGGTTTGGAATCGTACGCTCGTTTCCGGTTCGGCGATTGGGGCAAACCCCAATGATTTCAGGGACGGCTCCTCCCGCACGGATCACGTGGATCCAATCCCCAATTTTTAGATCCATAGCGCGGAGGTGGGATAGGTTGTGTAGGGTGGCTTTCTGAACCGTTGCGCCTTGAATTTCGACCGCTTCAAAGTGGGCGATAGGGGTCATTTTTCCGGTTGCGCCGCGCGACCATTCAACTCGGAGGAGGCGGGTCTCTACTGGTTTCGGTCTATATTTTCGGGCCAGTGCTCCGCGAGGATGGCGTGAGGTGGTCCCGAGGGATTGATAGATCATTCGGTTATTTGCTTTAATGACAATGCCATCGGTCGGGAAGGGAAGCTTCGCCCGCCGCTGGTTTAGTGCGGCGATTGCCGACGGTACATCAGAGGCACTGATCAACTGACTTTCTATGACCGGAAGGCCCATGGATTTTAAGCGAATGAGCGCCTTTGAGTGAGTGGGAGAAGGTGGATTCATTGCGATCACTTCAAAGATTCGGATCGAAAGTTTACGGTTAGCCACTTCGGCGTAGTCCAGCAACCGTAGCGTTCCCGCCGCGGTATTGCGGGGGCTTTTAAGAGGGGGTTTATTTAAAGAAACTCTGCGCCGGTTCAAGGCCTCAAAATTTGCATGGGTCAGAAAGAGTTCCCCGCGAAGTTCCAAATCAGCAGGTGGCGTGATGCTGATCGGCACAACTCCAGCGGCGAGGAGGCTGGCCGTTACATCCATTCCCCTTTTTCCATCTCCTCGGGTGAGAGCTTGCGACAGTAGCCCATCGGTGTAGCGCAGCACGACAGTCAGGCCATCAATTTTTGGCTCGATACTGTAGAGAAGGTTGGTGCCGCATTTTTCGAGAAAGAGTTCCGTGGCCCGGGTGGAATAAGCCTTCTGAAGACTCAGGATTGGAGTATTGTGGGCGAAGCGGTTTCCTTGAAGAGCAACTGGAGCGCCGACTTGAAGGGGTTGGGCTAGTTCGGGATAGTTGAAGGTCAATCGGTTGTATTGATCGCGAAGCGCATCGTACGCCGCATCGCTCATGAGCGATGAATGGTTATTGTAGTAGGCTGTATCGGCCTGCTGAAGAATGGGTTGTAGGTGAGCGGCCTGCCGTTCTGCGGACCTTGGCACAGCCCCGCAGATGAGTTGGATGCTGACGAAAAATAAAAGTAATCTACGCATGAGGCATCCTTTTCGAAGTCGGTTTATTTAAACTAAGTTATTAAATAAATTAGTTTAAATAGAAGTACGACTTTATTCGCAAAAGGAAAAGCCGATGGTTCATAGGATGAAGCATCGGCTTTGGTTTGTATTGGGACTCTGGGAGGGAGCCCCATGCGCTGTTGAAAGCGCCTATTTAAGGGTGGGGCACCAGTTCAGGATGACGGCCTTGATCTCTCCATTTTCCCCCCAGTGGGCGAGCTGAAGATTGACTTCATCAAGCAGTTTTGGGTTGTGCTTGGCGATGCCCCATGCGAGGGGTTCGACGTTCAAAACATCAGGGAAGGCCACCAAGTCGCTCTCGTGGATGGCCGAGAGCCACCAAATTTGCGGAGCGTCGTGGATAAACATATCAAGTTTTCCATTTTTAAGCGCTTTAACGGCAGACTCTTTGCTAGAAAAGGCCTTTTTTTCACCGCGTGAAAAACGTTGCAACACAAAGATTTCGCTGGTCGTATTCTTGATATAACCGACGCGCTTATTTTGGTTCATGATGGCGCTGGCAAGCAGGCCGGAGGGGTCGTAGGCATCGCGACGGAAAAGACCACTCATGCCGGATTGCATATAGGGCGTGGAAAAATTAATGCGAATATTGCGCGGTGCCGTACTCGTCATGCCCGACATGATAATATCGGTTTTATTCTGCTCGAGATAGTCGATCTGCTCTTCCCATGGCACTTCGATAAAAACGATTTTACGGTTGAGCGCCTCGCCAAGCATGTGGGCGAAGTCCGCCTCGATCCCGACGATCTGGCCCCCTTGTTTGAAGAGCATGGGTTGCGAATGAGGCGATATGCCGACGCGCAGAATAGAAGGATCAGGTTCGATAGGGGTTGTGATACATCCAGACATCAAGGCGGAAAGGGCGAGTAGGGCAACGAGATTTTTCTTCATAATTAAACTCCTAAATTGGGGCGCAGTATTTCAAGGGATTGAAATGGATGCAAGCGAATCTGGATAGAGATGACGGATACCGAGATGACGGATACCCCGCGTTTGCCCTTGACCCTTTCTGCCAATTTGTCACATTGTCCTTCGATTTGGTCTAAATCATTTTTTAAGAAGGAATCTGCACTATGTTTAACCGTATAATGGGAATGTTTTCCAGCGATATCGGAATTGATCTTGGGACCGCAAATACCCTCGTGTATGCGCGTGACCGCGGCATCGTTATGCGTGAACCTTCGGTGGTGGCGGTACAGGCTGGCACCAACCGGGTTTTGGCGGTGGGCGATGAGGCTAAGAAAATGCTCGGGCGTACGCCCGGTAGTATTGTGGCCATCCGCCCGCTGAAAAGCGGGGTCATTGCGGATTTTGAGATTACCGAAGCGATGCTCCGCTATTTTATTCAGAAGGTACATAATAGAAGGCGGATGGTGCGGCCCCGAGTGGTGATTGCCGTGCCGAGTGGAATTACAGAAGTGGAAAAGCGCGCGGTAAAGGATTCCGTGATGCATGCGGGTGCGCGCGATGTATTTTTAATCGAAGAACCGATGGCTGCCGCGATTGGTGTGGGCTTGCCTGTACAGGAACCCGCCGGGAACATGATCGTGGATATTGGAGGGGGCACGACGGAAGTCGCGGTGATCTCTCTAGCCGGCATTGTGTATAGCCGGAGTGTACGCGTCGGTGGTGATGAGATGGATGAAGCAATAATTCAGCACATAAAGCGGGAATACAATTTATTGATTGGTGAGAGAACCGCTGAGGATATTAAGATTACGATGGGCTCAGCCCTGAGCACGGGTGAAGAAAGCACCATGGAAGTGAAGGGGCGAGATTTAGTCGCAGGGCTACCACGGACGCTGACGATCAGCTCCGAGGAAGTTCGACAAGCACTGCAGGATCCGGTGAACCAGATTGTGGATGCCGTGCGAGTTACCCTCGAACGATGTTTGCCGGAACTTTCAGCCGACCTCGTGGACCGAGGTATGGTCCTTGCCGGCGGCGGCGCGCTGCTGCGAGGGCTCGACGCCCTGATTTCGGAAAAAACCAGCCTCCCGGTGCACATTGCGGACGATCCGCTGAGTGCCGTGGCGGAAGGCACCGGAATCGTTCTGCACGAAATTAACTTCCTTCGTAAGATGGCTGGCCCGAACGGCTAGCCCGTCCTCCTTAATGTGCTGTTGCTTCATCCTCCCTAATGGAATAGGGACGGATGATTTTAAGGAACAGAAAACTAGTGTATGCCGCGATCGCAGGCCTCCTGCTGATCGTGGTCTTTGTGTTGCCCGCTTCACTCTCCTTGAAAGGAAAGGGAGCGGTGCGAGGCATCATGGCGCCCACGGAGCGCGGCGCCTCTGGACTAGGACAACGTCTCGCCGAGGCCGCCTCGGCGATCCGGGGTATGGGTGGAGCGGTCGAAAAAAATCGCGAGCTCTCCCATGAACTGGTGCGTGTCCAAGCGGAACTCAGCCAGCTCCGCGATGCCGAAGCCGATAATTTACGTCTCCGCCGTGCCTTCAAGTTCCAGCACCAGCAATCTCGCGCACTGATTCCGTGTGATGTGATTAGTCGTAGTATTAGCGGTTGGTGGAACACCGTTCGTATTGGCAAAGGTTCCGCGGATGGCATCCGCGAAAACCATGCTGTCATCAGCCCGGATGGATTGGTGGGGAAAACCATCGAGGTGGCCAAACGGACGAGCGCCGTCCTCCTGATCTGCGATCCCGCCTGTCGCGTGTCCGCCCAGATTAAGGATTCTGATTCGTATGGATTGGTGCGCGGCGGAGGCGTTAGTCTACGCGGCCATCCCATCGTCCTCATGGATTTTATCGATAAGGATACCGAGATTCTTTTGGGGGATGAGGTCGTTACCTCCGGCCTGTCCGGCGCAGGGGGACTCTCCCCGAAGGGCGTGCATATCGGCTATGTGGTGAAGGTGCATCAAGATGAATCGGGGCTATTTCAATCTGCGGAAATCGCGCCAAGCGCCACCGTCAGTTTGCTCGACTATCTCTTCGTGGTTTCAGACGCCGCTACGGAGGAAGCACCATGATGATACGAGCGCTCATGCTAGGTGGAATCTTTGTCGGCGCACTGATCCAGCTGTTCCTGCCGCCGTGGCCTATATTCGGTGGGATTAAGCCGCCTGTACTTGCCGCGTTCGCATTGTACTATGCGTTGCACCGCACGCCGCGCGGCATGTGGATTGCTGTATTTTGGGCGGCGTTACTGCACGATGGTCTTGAACTCGGCGGACTGGGCCCGGCGTTGATCGGGTTTCCGGTCATCGGGGTGTTGGCCCATCGGGTGCGGCTCGAAATCTTCGTCGATGGCGTCGTCACACAAATGTTCTTCGGGGCGATCGGTGCGATGGTTGTCACCCTGTTCACCCTATTCATCTATTCCATCAGCGGGCAGCGACCGTTTTATTTGGGACATACACTACTCCGCGTGATCGGCTCTGGGGTATTGGGCATGGTAACGCTTCCACTGGTTGCGCTCGTGATGAATAAATTGGAGGCTACCCTCCCCAAACGTCGGGGGTATGGCTGGCAATGAAAGTGAGGCGTAACAGAGAAACAAGTCCGTTGGTCATTGGGATGATATCCGTCCTGATGCTGCTGGGTATGGGGGTGCTGGCCGTCGAGCTCTGGCAGTTGCAGATCCCCCGTAAGAGCGGCTTCGAAGCCGAATTTTTGCAACAGAGCGTCCGCCGGGTTCGTTTGCCCGCTGTGCGCGGAAAAATCTACGACACCCACGGCCTTTGCTTAGCCGACAGTGTGCCTAATTATTGCATTGCGATCTACACCGAGGAAATGCGTGCACCGCGCTCGGTGGTGGCCAATACACTCGAGCTGCTGCACGAAGTCTGGGCCCGCGTTGGCCATCCGCCGGACATCACCTATCAGGAGATTCAGCAGCATCTGCTGCTCACGCCCAACGAACCGCTCGTTGCTTGGAAAAACCTCGACGACAAATCGCTCGCGCGCTGGAAGCGTAAGTTCGAGGAGTGGACCGCGCCGACGAAAGGTTCGCGTCGCCGTAATAAGGTCGCTGGTCTTGACCTGGGTAAGCCCGTACAGGGCCGCTCGATCGTGCTCGAAACGGCCGCCCTAAAACGGCGCGGAACTTCGACCGCCGCCAACACGCTCGAACTGGTTTACGAAATTTCTGAACGCATCGGGATCCCGCGCGCAATCACCTTTCAGCACATTAAAGACCACATCTATGCCCGCCGCCCGCTACCGCTACTGGCCTGGAAAAATATTGATAAAAAAACCATGGCACGCTGGGCCGACTCCTGTTCGGGACTCGCCGGAACCGACATCTTTTTTCAGGCGGATCGTCACTATCCCGAAGGCGAAAATTTAGCTCACCTGATTGGCTTCACCTTGGAGGCGGCCTCTACCCGGGAAGAGGCCGGCGAACGAGTCCACTTCGACCTGCGCGGTATCGAAGGAAAAAAAGGATTGGAAGGGACCTATAATAAACTGCTCGAAGGCGAACCGGGAAGTCGATTGGTGCAGATCGATGTGTCGGGCTTCCACCATCGGGATTTACAGGTAAAACCGCCGCGGCCGGGGGGCGATCTCCAATTGACGATCGATGCCCGTATTCAACGCTTCGCTCAAGAGGCCTTGGCCCTGCGACAAGAGGGCGAGCCGAACGACGTTCCGGTGCGCGGTGCGGTCGTGGTTCTCGATCCCAATAATGGCGACGTACTCGCCCTGGTTAGTGCACCTTCGTTCGATCCGAATACGTACATGCGTTCCAAGACCTATCGGCAGTCGCTCCTCAAGGATACCACGGCACGCACGTACCACCGGGCCGTGTTTGGTCAATATCCGCCCGGCAGTATCTTTAAACCCATCGTTTCGCTTGGTGCACTGAAGGATTCTCCTGACTACGACGAAATCATCCACACGTGCAAAAATCCATATCACGTGGGCAAGCGGCGCATGAAGTGCTGGGTTCATTCGAACTATGGCGAACATGGGGAGCTCGACCTGCGCGAAGCCTTAATGTATTCCTGTAATGTTTATATGTTCGAGATGGCGCAAGAGGTAGGGTTTGAGCCTATCCATGATATGGCGCAGCAGTTTGGTTTTGGGCAATATGCAGGGCTGTTCCCCGATCTTGAAAGCGAGCCGGCCCATAAAACCCTCCAATACGGCAATCTTCCGGAGATCGCCCTCAACCCGATCGATCTATGTAATATGTCGATCGGGCAAGGAGCCATCACCGTCAGCCCGTTGCAGATGGCGATGGCGACCGCCGCCATTGCGAATGGTGGAACACTCTATCGTCCGCGACTCGTGAAAAAGTGGCGTACCGCGCCCGACGAGCCCTATTCCGAAAATCCCACCTGGGCCAATCACCGCATCGATGTTCCAATCGAAGCGCTTGAGCTCGTGCGCGCGGGGATGTACGACGTGGTTCAAGAGGAGAATGGAACCGCGAAGAAAGCTCGGGTGCCGGGTGTTCTGATAGCCGGCAAGACGGGGTCGGCTCAGTATCGAACGCGCGTTGACGGGAAGGTGGTCGACCGCGTACATACCTGGATGATTTCATATGCACCGTTCGATTTTCCGCGCTATGCCATCGCCTTCCTTGTTGAAGACGGTGTGTCCGGCGGAAAGACCATCGGCCCACGGTTGAGCGCACTCTATCAAAATATTTTTGAGTACGACGGTACGATCCAAAAGGAGGAAGGATGATGATGCTCCTTCGGCGCATTCTAGTGCCAATTTTTGATTGCCGATTTCTGATGGGTGGGTCTGCGACCGCTTGTTCTACCCAGAGGCCAACGCCGATTAAGTTCCATCCATCGACAATCGGTAATCAAAAATCGGCACTGCCCCTCGCCGGAGGTATTGCATGAACGGTATTTCCCTCCGGAAACTCGACTGGACGATGCTCGGCACGATTTTTATGCTGATCGGTTTGAGTGCGGCATTCATTTATAGCGCGCAGTTTAAGTCAGAGGAAGTGGTGGGTTCCAACTGGACGAAGCAACTGGTCTTTGCGGGCTTGGGTCTGTGCGCCTATACGGCCTTGGTGTGGTTTGACTATAAGCGATTAGCTACATTTTTTTGGTGGATTTATGGCGGTGCTATACTGCTGTTACTGATGGTCTTTCTGTTTCCGGAAGTCAATGGGGCGCATCGCTGGATTCCATTGCCGGGCTTCACACTCCAGCCTTCGGAGCTGGGGAAAATTGCGGTCGTGGTGGCACTTGCGGCCTACCTGGCCGCGCCGGGGCGCGATATGGACGACTGGAAAACTCTGTGGGGGTGCGGCGGCATCGTGGGCGTACCGTTCTTGTTGATTGCTGCGGAGCCGGATTTGAGCACCTCGCTTACGCTGGCACCGGTCTCGCTGGCCATCATGCTTTATATGGGCGTGCAACGACGGTGGTTGTTGATGGGCCTCGCGGTTGTCCTGGTGCTCGTGGTACTGGCCTGTTTTTGGATTCGATTCGAAAACACGCCGGAAATTGAGGCCATGCCCAAGGCCGACCGACCGACCCTAGTATTGCCAAACATGCCGTTTTTGGAAGAATATCAGAAGGGGCGCATTAAAGTATTTCTTACGCAGGATCATGACCTCGCCGATGCGGGCTGGAATAAATTGCAGTCGCAGATTGCGGTGGGTTCTGGCGGATTGCACGGGAAGGGCTATTTAAAGGGAACGCAAAATATTCTGGGCTTTCTGCCTCGAACCGTGGCCCCGACCGACTTTATTTTCTGCGTAATTGCGGAGGAGACTGGATTTATGGGGGCGGCCTTCTTTTTGGTGCTCTACACCCTCTTGTTAGGAAGATGTATGTGGGTTTCATTGAAAGCCCACGATGAATTTGGGCGGCTGGTGGCACTGGGAATCGGTGTCATGTTGTTCTGCCATGTGTTTGTAAATATTGCGATGACGATTGGCCTTCTGCCGATCACAGGCCTGCCGTTACCTCTGATGAGCTACGGCGGTTCCTTCATGGTCAGTACCATGATCGCACTCGGCTTGGTGCAAAGTATCTACCAACGCCGTAGAATTAGATAAGGAGAAAAATCATGCTTAAGAAAAAGAAAAATAAAAAGAACGAAGGCCGGAAGGCCGAGAAGAAGGAAATTCTGATCAATATCGAGCCGCTCGAAACACGAGTTGCTGTGCTTGAAGACGGTCGGCTCGACAACTTTCACATCGAACGCCAAGAAGACAATCGTATCGTCGGAAGTATCTTCAATGGTAAGATTCAGAACCTCGAAGACGGGCTACAAGCCGCCTTCGTGGAAGTCGGCCTGAAGAAGAACGCCTTCATCCACTATTGGGATATGATTCCGGAAGATGCCGCCCGCCTTGAGCGCGAGGAAGGGGTTCGGGCTAAGAGTTCGACCCGCCGCCGCAAGAAATATAAATCCGGTGAAATGCAGAAGATTTTCCCCGTCGGTTCCGAGATCATTGTGCAGGTCACCAAAGATGCTATCGGCACCAAAGGGCCTCGCGTTACCGCCAACCTCAGTATCCCCGGCCGATTTTTGGTCATGATGCCCGGGACGCATATGAAGGGGATCTCGCGCAAAATTGAGGATGTGAAGGAGCGTAATCGGCTCAAGAAAATTCTCCAACGCCTGCCCATCCCAGAAAATATCGGGGTCATTGTTCGCACCGCCGGTTCCGGCACAAAGAAGACGAGCTTTGTGCGCGACGCCCGTACGCTGTTTGAAATCTGGAACGATATCGAGGACGGCATGAAGAATTCGCCGGCCCCCTGCACGCTCTACTCCGAGCCACGGCTCGCCGAGCGCGTGGTGCGCGACTATCTCACCGAAGACATCGACCGGATCTACATCGATAGCCGCGAAATGTTTGAGCAGACTCGGCAAGTCATTGCTAAATTTTCACGTCGCTCGCGCAATTGGGTTCAGATGTACGGGGGTGAAGAGCCGATCTTCGACTACTTTGAGGTTGAAAAGCAGATCGAATCCGCTTACCGCCGCAAGGTCTGGATGAAGTCCGGCGCCTATCTCATCTTCGATGAAACCGAAGCGCTCATTGCTATTGATGTTAATACCGGCCGGCACAAAGGGAGTAAGTCGCAAGATGAATCGATCCTTCAAGTTAATCTCGAGTCGGCTACAGAAGTCGCCCGACAGCTACGCCTCCGCAACGTCGGCGGCCTCGTGATTATCGACTTTATCGATATGCGTGCGCGGCGCGACCAAATGGCGGTTTACCGCTGCCTCAAGGAGGCGCTCAAGAAAGATCGGGCGCGCACCAATGTGTTGCAGATTTCCCAGCTCGGTTTGTTGGAAATGACCCGTCAACGCGTTGAGGAAAGCATCTTCACCGCCTCCTATTCTGACTGCCACTACTGTAGCGGCCGAGGCATGGTTAAATCGCCGCTCTCTATGAGTGTCGAAATCCAACGCCGCGCCAGCGAGAGCATGCGTAAAGATCGCAGCGGAGCGCACTCCATGCGCATCACCGTCAACCCGGCCGTGCTCGACCGACTGCGCAAAGAAGACGAAGCCGCACTGGTTGATCTCGAACAAAAGTTCGACGGCCATCTCACCTTCGTTTCCGACGCTCACTTCCATATGGAAGAATTCACCATCACCAACGACGATACCGGAAAGGTACTCTTCACCCGCATCGAGAGTTAGCATCGAGAGTTAGCATCGATCGGTATAGGGCGTGCTTCCCGTTTAGGGGAGCACGCTTTTGTGAAGGAGGGGCTGGGTGAGGAAGGCCATTTATAGGCCTTCAGGGTCTTGCTGAGCCCCCTTGTGATTTGGTTATTTAAAGGAACTTTAAACGAATTGCAGCGTTGACGAGTCTATTTATCGGGAGGTAGCTTAGCGACCATGAAACAGAGCGTTCAAATTCTATTACTTATCGTTGGCCTGATTCCTCTCTTTGCCGGAGCACGGGAAGAAACGATGGAACAACGTAAACAGCGGATCATGCGCAAATATCTTCGGGAGAAGGTGGCTATTACGTACAGCGAGTTGACCGTTCCTGACGAAGAGATCGTGGGAGAGGAGCTTATCGCTTCCGAAAAATTTAAACAGCCGCAGGTGGATTTTAAGCGTCAGGAAGTAGGCTCGGCTCTACCGCCACCCGTTAGGCGGCGGCCTACCGCTCCCGTGCAAAATAGCAATTGGCTCCTGTCGGAGAACTCCGAACTGAATGATCCGTATGCTAACCCATTCGCCCCAAAAGATTCAGCGAATGAATTGAAAAAGAAAGATGATTGGACCAGCTGGGGCGTCGACAAAAATGTATCGCCCTACGAAGAAACGACGCGTGGGAATCGTTTTGAGCGGAGTGGAAGTTACGGTTCTTCTGCCAATTCGAGGGCTAAAACCTATGAGGCTACGCAGCAGGGAATTTTCAACCCACGGGATCAACGAGCTTGGTCTGCCGAAGGCCAACCCTCAGAATTCCAGCCAGGAAAGAGTTCGGTTTGGGGCGGCCGTGGTCAGTTTGGGCAACCCCGGGGGGTTCAACCTTCGGAATCCATGGACTCGCTGAGCCTTTCGCGCGAGAAAATATCCAATCCCGCATTGAATCGCACGCGACTGCAAACCCCTTTTACGCGGGAGAGCCCCTCGCAATCCGGCCGCTCGAGATTTAATTCGAAGTCGCAATCCTATACCCCTTATAAAAGTTCTTTCGAGGCGCAACGCGAACAGCGAGGCCAGCAATGGGGGGGGTATCATGGGGTGCAACCGGAATTCCAAAAGAAAAATTCCTTCCAGCAATGGAAAGATAAAAGTCCAGTTTACAACCCAACCGCCGATGATGCATATATTCAAGAAATGATGCCAAAGCTCCGGCGCTAACGGAAGGCCGCTTCCGGCCTAGATTTTACTCGGAGTGTTCTTTGTAGTCTTGAACCGCTCCATCCACCAGCTTTACGGAATACGTATGTAGGCTGGGGCTGTCCATTTTGCGGGGAGAGTTATCCGCCAAGTACGGATTGTAGTCTTCGCTATAGGTATAGGTCAAAAACTCCGCTCCGTCTTTCGTCTCAACGGAATTGGGTTCGCCTAGAATACGCACGACCTGGGCTCGATCCATGCCGTCTTCGACCTCACTGAGTTTCCATGGACGGAACGTGGTTGCACAACCCACAAGAAAGGCTAGTGCTACGACTAATGTGATATATGTAATAAGTTTCATGATGTAGAGAGTAATTCCAAATTTTGGGATTGTAAATCCCTAAGCAGGATTGTCTGAAGGGGCCTTCTCCTCACTCTTCTCGTCCGATTTAATTTCGGGGGCCTGTGCATCGGAATCCGACTTGGCCGCTAGGGGCTTTGAATCGGAATCCGGCTCGGCATCAGGAAGGAGGCCCGTTTTTATGATGGATTCGACATCCTCGAAGTCGAGAACCTCGCGTTCAATGAGCAGCTCGGAGAGGCAAATGAGCGTCTCTTTATGGCCCACTAGAATGTTCATACAGGTGTCGTAGGATTCCGTGATGATCCGTAGCACTTCTTGGTCGATCTTCTGCGCCGTATCTTCGCTATGCTCATGGGCCCCGCTGATTCCTTGTCCAAGGAAAACCGGCTGGTTACTGCTTCCTAGATTTTGCGGCCCCAAGATGGGGCTCATGCCGTATTCACAAACCATCGCCCGCGCAACCATTGTGGCCCGTTCAATATCGTTATGCGCTCCGGTGGTGATGTCATTAAAAATGAGCTCTTCCGCGGCTCGGCCACCCATCAGTGAGACGAGGTCGGCTTCCAGTCGTTTTTTTGACTGGGTGTAGCGATCTTTTTCCGGCAGTGACATCGTCGCACCCAGTGCGCGGCCGCGAGGAATGATGGTGACCTTGTGGATGGGTTCGCATTCCGGCGTGTAATACATGGCCAAGGCATGACCCGCCTCGTGGTAGGCGGTAAGTTTTTTCTCTTCGGTATCCAGTACATGGCTCCGGCGCTCGCGGCCCCACATCACCTTATCGCGCGATTCTTCCATATCTTCCTGCTCGACGAAGTCTGCGCCGCGGCGGGCGGCCAGCAGGGCGGCTTCGTTCACAAGGTTGGCGAGGTCGGCGCCTGAAAATCCGGGGGTTCCGCGCGCCGATTTTTTCATATCGACCTGATCGGAAAGGCGCACATTGCGGGAGTGAATCTTCAGGATTTGTTCGCGGCCGTCGAGGGTGGGCAGATCGACGACCACATGGCGGTCGAAGCGGCCGGGACGTAGCAAGGCGGGATCGAGCACATCCGGGCGGTTCGTCGCCGCAATGATAATGATGGCTTCCTGCGAATCGAACCCGTCCATCTCGACCAACAAAGCGTTGAGCGTCTGTTCGCGTTCGTCATGTCCGCCGCCGATACCGCTAAAACGGCTCCGGCCGACGGCATCAATTTCGTCGATAAAGATGATGCATGGGGCATTCTTTTTGCCTTGTTCAAACATGTCGCGCACGCGTGATGCACCGATGCCGACAAACATTTCAACAAAGTCCGAGCCGCTAATGGTGAAGAACGGAACGTCGGCTTCGCCCGCCACGGCTTTGGCTAACAGCGTCTTGCCCGTTCCTGGCGCGCCAGAAAGGAGTACGCCTTTCGGCATTTTTCCGCCCAGTTTTTGGAACTGCTTCGGGTCTTTAAGGAACTCCACGACTTCCAGGAGTTCGTCCTTGGCTTCATCGACCCCGGCCACTTCCTTGAAGGTGATCTTGTTCTTATCCTGGGTTAGTTGTTTGGCGCGGCTCTTACCAAAGCTCATGGCACCGCGGCCCGCATTTTTCATTTGGCGGATAAAGACAAAATAGATGACCACGAAAATAAGGAGGATGGGCAGAAGGTTAGCGAGAACGGTCAACATCATGGTTTTTTGTCGCTTGATCTTCACCTGAACCCCGTTTTCATCGAGCAGATCCATCAATTTTTCAGTCAGGATAATCTCGGTACGAAACTGGGTGGAGCCCTCCGCGTTTAGATCTTTTTGCTCGCCAGTGACATGGTGGTTTCCGGCGCCATCATTGGAAATATTGACTTTGGAGATACGACCGTCCTTAATTTTCGTCAAGAAATCGGTGTATTCGAGCTCGCTGGTTTTTTCAGATGAATTGGTGAAAAGGTGCATCACCGTCAGGAAAACAAGCATCATCAGAATGGAGATCGCAAGACCGCGCATCGGCATCGCCGGCGGCCCTTTTTTTGCAGGTTTATTGGGGTTGGAGTCTTTGGATGGTTTGTTGTCTGCCATAGAAACTTCTCTCTTTAAAAAAAAACAGGCCAATCATTATCATCGCGCCGCGGTGATAACGAGATAAACTTGGAGTCAATTGGTACGCTTTTGTTCAAATATAAAACACCCCCGCTAGCGCTGCCGGCGAGGGTTCGTGCATTCAGATTTGTAGGTGGACTAAGCGTGCGCGATTACGGTTTGGGCATTTTCCAGCCGCTGGATTAAATCGTCGTAGCCGCCGACCGCCAGCAGGATATCGCCGTTGGGCAGCACCACTTCGGCGCGGTCTTGGAATTTGGACGAACTCCTGATCCGAACACCGGTCATTTCAATCAAGCGTTTGTTTTCTGGGCGTACGGAAGCATCCGTTTCCTTACTATAGTCATTCAATGGGATGGCATAAACTTCTAAAAACATGATTTCTCCTTGATTTAGGGTTAAATTAGTTTCCTGTCATAGCGGATATTGCAACGGGATGTAAACTCATGCGTTAAATCAATTTATCGGGTTCAATTCGAACATGCACGGATTTTCCCGTGTCGCCTTGTACAGACCAGCCGCGGGCGGTGCGGTAGCCGGGGAGCCAGATAATTTCGCCGCGGCAAACCACCACTGGAATCGACGGCCGTTGCGCGCGCGGGATTTTCTGATCGGTGAAAATATCCTGCAGCTTGCGGTGGCCTTCCATGCCCAGCGGGTTTATTCGATCGCCCGGTTCAGCGCTTCGTATCGTGATGGGCGAGTCTCCGATCTGGCTGGCATCGAACGACGCTTCGGCAGGGAGGATTCCTGCGCCTTTTCCATGATCCTTTTGCCATCCCGTTCCTCGTTCGGTAGAGAGCCTCCATACAGAATGAAGCGGCGGAACATCGCCCGCGTCAAACCGTAGTTTGCCATACTCAACGACGACGCGTTGCCGGCCATTCAGCTCAAAAATAGTGGTTCCTGCCCCGGCCGCCATCAGTGCCAAAATCTTTTCCACCGCATCGAAATCAACTTTCTCGGCGCCTTGCTCGAAAAGCCATTTCCGGAGAAGTCGCCGCTGAACCGCAATCGGACAATCGGCAATCGGCAATCGGCAATCGGTAATGATCGTCTCCATCCAGTCCTGTTCCGCTCGCAAAATATCCATGGTCCGGAGAATCGTCTTGCGAATATTCGGGTTCAATTCGTGCTCCAGCATCGGAAGAACCGTATGCCGTACGCGGTTGCGCAAGAAGGTCTCATCAGAATTACTAGCATCTTCGCGCCAATCGAAGTTATTTTGTTCCATCCACTGGAGAATATCCTGTCGGGGAAGATCGAGCATGGGACGGATTAGTTGGGTTTTTCCGATCGTCTGAGCGTAGGCCATTCCACCGAGCCCTTCCGTTCCTGCACCCCGCGCGAGTTTGAGCAGAAAGGTTTCGGCTTGATCGTCCGCGTGATGAGCAAGGGCGATGACTGCGTGGTCGAAGGTTGCAAAAAAATCATGCCGCGCCTGCCGCGCCGCCATCTCGATCGAGAGCTTGGACGCTTCGGCCCGCTTCCGCACATCGACGGATTCCACAACCACGGGAAGGGCCAGTTCATCGGCGAGGTTGCGCACACATTGCTCGTCGGCATCCGATTCCACCCTGCGCAATTGATGGTTCATATGCGCCACTGTGCAAGGAATTTCTAGGGCATGGAAAGCACGCAGCAACGCCACCGAATCCGCTCCGCCGGACACGCCCACAACGACCCGTGAGCCGTCGGGAATGAGAGCGTGGCGATCAATCGCCATGCGGATGGTTTGCAGAATAGACATCTATATTTAGGCTCCCTTCGATCAGATTATCTTTCCGGAGCAAAGCGACCTCTTCTTTGGAAATGGGCCTCTTTTTCTGGACCTTGTCGAGCAGGATGACTTGATCCAGAGAAAGATCCGCCTGCTTCATCAACAGCTTGCTGTAGTTTTCATCGAGAATCCGCCCGGCAATACTGACGCGGATCTCCTTTGTTTTTGACAAGTCAAAATCCGGCATGGGCATGTAGCGATTTTTCTGGAAGGCAAACATGCGCTTGATGCTTTGGATGGATTTAATGGTGTTGGATAAGCTCATGGTTTAATTGCGTTTGTTAAATACTGAGTCCCGTAGTGTACTGTCGGCAAATAAACTCACCCATCAAAGGAACTGCAAACGAATAGCGCCCAAAACGGTTTTTATAAATAAGTCCGACCTTTATCAAGGATGCCAGCATCTGGTTGACATGACTGCTTGAAAATGGCTTCTCACTCACCTCCTTGGACTTCTCCGCAACTTCCAGAACGGAAAATTCCTCCTTGCAATTATCCAGCACTGAAATCACACGTAGAAGCTCTCTCTGCCGGTCAGTAGCCCGCGACCAGCGGCCATCGAAAAAATCGGCATCTAGTTTTGCTAAAATGGAAGGCATCGGAACGCTGGATGAAGAGCCTGTCTCTGAATGGTGCTGAATAAAAACATCATATGTTTCTCGGCAAATAAACTGGATGAAATAAGGATAACCTTTCGCAGTCTTAATAATTAGGTCGACCGACTCTTCCGTAAAAGAAATCGGTGCACTTTTGACCGGTTTACGAATCGCTTTTTTCGATTCCTCATCCGTAAGCCTCCCGAGTGTCACGACATGAAACATTCGCTCTGCAAAGGTTCGCGCATCTACTAGCTTTGGGAATAGCGTGGGCAGTCCGGTAAGCAGGAGCATAAATGGAATGTTTTTTTTCTGGATTGACTGAAAAACATCTAGGAGGACGGAAAGCGGATACTGATCCTTGTCGGCATGATCGGACAGGTTCTGGGCTTCATCATAGGTGAAAATAATACCTTTTGATTGTCCTTCATTTTTCAGAAAAGACCATACGTGTTCGAGAACTGCCTTGAGTTTATCGGAAATCAACCCGGGCGTTTTGGCAAACACCCCAGTTAGATAATCATAATCCATCGTTACGTTTTTTCCGTTTCGCTTCCGGAAAAACCGAGTTCATGATTTGTTGCTTTTGAAACAACAACTGAAGACGTAAGCGTTGACAAGTCCGCCAAAAGACGAACCGCAATATGCTCTTCGGTCAAACTGGCGGATTCAGAAAGATCGGTTCCAACCCAGCGCCACCCTGAACCAATCGCAAGCGGCTTGAGCGTCTCCAAGAAAACAGTTTTCCCAACACCTCGTAGCCCCGTCAGTATCATATTTTCAAGAATTGTTTCTTGCTCTAAAATGCGTTCAAACTCTTTTTTCTCTTCTATACGGCCTGCCAAATACGGAGGCATGTGACCCGCTCCGGGGCGATAGGGATTAATAAAATCAGTCATAACCTTCTCCTTTTAGAGATAGTTATACAGAAGTATAAAACTAGATACGAAGGTAAACTTATACTATATTCGCACCCGATCTAATTTTTAGATTACTTCGCTGTATAGTTCAGTTTCGAGTTCATGGATGGCCTGTTCGTAGGCGGGTTTCCCGCCGAAGGCTTTGACCAGTTCGAGCGGGGTTCCCATCTGGCTGAGAGGCTGAACCTTGAGAATTTCCATGGCTTCAATTGCTTCTGGCCCCTGATCGGCGTATTTGTCGAGAATGGCTTCTAGGACGGCTTTGGCCTGTTCGTCGTATTGGGTGAAGTAGCTCCGCTTTTTCACGTTTTCAGCACGTTCCTTGCGGGTCAGTGGCGGCCTTTCGTAGACGACGTGGCAGATGAGGCCGAAGGGGTCGTCGTCCTTGCCGATCTCTTTTTCCAAGGCCTCGAAAATGAGGCCCTGGTCGCGTAGCTCTTCGATGATGGCTTGCTTCTTTTTCGCAGTGCCCCAACGGTTGAGGAATCCATCGAGCGTGGCGCAGTCATCCGGCATGCGTTTGCGGGTATATTCCTTGAGCGATTCGGTCACAAGTCGCCCTTCGGCATTGTAGTACTGGACGCGCTCGGCCAGTAGCATGACCTCGAGATCGTCGATGACATATTTAACCGTTCCGGGAGGTTCGGGGTCGGTAATCAGGGTTCCGCCCCCGCCAATCGGCCCATCGACTTCGGTTGGTTCTTCCTTCTCGGGGGGCAACACGGGGATCATCCGGCCCGGGCATGTAGACCGATACGGGGTCTCCATCAAAGTCGGGATCGGCAAATAGGTCGGTTACGCCCCGGAAATCCATGATGGTGAAATACATTTTTCCAAACTCTTCTTTAATGCGGGGACCACGGCCAATGATCTGCTTGAACTCGGTCATGGAGTTAATATTTTGGTCGAGTACGATCAACTTGCAGGTCTGGGCGTCGACCCCGGTGGTCATGAGCTTGGAGGTGCAGGCAATGACGGGATGGGTGGATTCGGGGTCGATAAAGTTGTCGAGCTCGGCCTTGCCGAGGGTTTCGTCGCCGGTTATGCGCATGACATAGCGCGAGTCTGCCCGTACCGCTTTGGGGTGCAGGTTGACCAAGGCCTGGCGCATCCGCTCCGCGTGGTCGATGTCCTGGCAAAAGACGATGGTTTTGGAATAGGGATCGGTGGCTTCTAAAAAGTCGGCTATTTTTTGCGCCACCAGCTCGGTACGTTTTTCGAGCACCATGGTTCGATCAAAATCCTTTCGGTTGTAGATGCGATCTTCGATCTCCTTGCCGTATTTATCCACCTTGCCCTTTTCGGGACGCCATCCAATATCGCGATCAATGTCGTGGCGGATCACCTTGCTAGGGGGCGAGAAAGCCATCGGCGATGCCCTGTCGTAGGGAGTAGAGATAGATCGGTTCACCGAAGTATTCCGTGTTGGAAACCTCGCGGGTCTCCTTGGGCGTGGCGGTCATACCAATTTGGGCGGCCGAGGAAAAGTAGGTGAGGATTTCGCGCCAGGCGTCGTCGTCTGCTGCGCTGCCCTGGGGGCACTCATCTACCATGATCAAGTCAAAACAGTTGGGAGAGAATTGCTTATAGATATTTTGCGACTCGTCGGCTCCGCTGACGGCGTGGTAGAGTGAGAGATAGATTTCGTAGGATTTATCGACCATCCGGTTAGTGATTTTGGTCATGGCCTGGCCAAAGGGTTTGAAGTCGTTTTCGCGGGTTTGGTCGATCAGGATATTGCGGTCGGCCAGATAGAGGATCCGCTTTTTGGCGCCGGTTTTCCAGAGCCGCCAGATAATCTGGAAGGCCGTGTAGGTTTTCCCCGTGCCGGTGGCCATTACGAGCAGAATACGATTCTGCCCGTCCGCAATGGCATCTACTGTGCGGTTCCTATTCCGCGCCACAGCATTTTTTATACTTACGACCGCTCCCACAGGGGCAGGGGTCGTTGCGGCCCACCTTAGGGCCTTCGTTGCGGATCGGGACGGCGGGGGGTGGAGTTTCCATGCCGGGCGGGGGTGCACCCATCGGCTGGCCCATCCCCGGAGGGAGGGCGCCTTGAGGGCGGGCCTGTGCCGCGGCGGCGGTGAGGGCCGAAACCTGATGGTGTACTTGCATACCCGAGAGGGATTGGAAGAAGCCATCCATGGCTTCCATCGAGGTGGCCGAGCGGAACATGGAGGTCGCGATTTCCTCATAGATGCGATCCATCAAATCCATAAAGAGGTTATAGGCTTCGCGTTTGTATTCAACGATTGGGTCGCGCTGTCCATAGGCAACGAGGCCGATTCCCTCGCGCAAGCCATCCATTGAACGGAGGTATTCCTGCCAATGTTCATCGACCGCCTGGATGATCATGTGCTGCTCCAGTTGTTGGAGTGCTTCGGAGTTTTCATGGCTGGCCTTGAGCTCGTAGGCCTGCTTGACTCGATCAAGGACGAAGTCGATCAGGTTATCGATCGTTCTTTCTGCGGGTAAATCTTTTTCATGAAGTCCGAGCGGGAAGGTGGTATTGACCCACGTAATAAACTCGTGGATGCTCGCCTCGCTTTTAGCATTCACGGCATTGATCGCACGGGAGGCAATAATCTCTTCAACCGCGTAAAAGAGCTGTTCCCGAGTGTTCTTGCTTTGTAACGCTTCGGAGCGAAATCCATAGATTTTTTCGCGCTGCTTGTTCATCACGTCATCATATTCAAGCGTGCGCTTACGAATGGAAAAGTTTTGTTGTTCGACGCGTCGCTGGGCGGTTTCAATGGATTTGTTGAGCCATGGGTGCTCGAGTACTTCGCCCTCCTCGATGCCGAGTTTTTCCATGATACCGGAAATGCGGTCGGAGCCGAATAGGCGCATCAGATTGTCTTCAAGCGAAACGAAAAAGCGCGAGATCCCGGGGTCACCTTGGCGGGCGCAACGGCCGCGTAACTGGCGGTCAATCCGTCGCGACTCGTGGCGCTCGGAGGCAATCACATAGAGGCCGCACGGCTTCTCTTCGAGTAGCTTTTGTAAGGGGGTTCCGTCGATCTTACTGGAGAGCGAAAAGGTCTTTGACTGGAGGTCTTCGTCTTTCAAATAGACCACTTCTCGGCCGAGCTTGATGTCGGTTCCGCGGCCGGCCATGTTGGTCGCAATCGTTACCGCCCCCGGTTGGCCGGCGTTGGCGACAATTTCGGCCTCGCGTTCATGGTTTTTGGCGTTGAGTACGTTATGAACAATGTTTTCGCGCCGCAACATGCGGCTGAGGACTTCGGAGGTTTCGACCGCTACCGTACCGACGAGTACCGGTTGCTTGCGGGCGTGCGCCGCTTTCACTTCGTCCAAGACCGCCTTGAATTTTTCGCGTTGGGTCTTGTAGATTTGGTCGTTGAGATCCACGCGCCGTACGGGCCGGTTGGTGGGGATAACCATCACGTCGAGTTTATAGATTTGGTGGAACTCGTCGGCTTCCGTTTCGGCGGTACCGGTCATGCCGGAGAGTTTGTCGTACATCCGGAAATAGTTCTGGATGGTGATGGTGGCGAGGGTTTGAGTTTCGCGCTCGATCTTTACATTTTCCTTAGCTTCGACCGCCTGGTGGAGGCCATCGCTCCACCGCCGGCCGACCATTAGACGGCCGGTATGTTCATCGACGATCACGACTTGGTTATCTTGCACAACATAGTCGATATCTTTTTCGTAAACGCTATAGGCGCGAATCAGCTGGTCGACCGCATGGACGCGTTCGTTGCGTAGGGCAAATTCTTCTTGAACTGCGCGGCGTTTTTCCACGAGCTCTTCGGGCGAAAAGGTCGTATTTCCATCGAGTTCGGCCATGGCGGAAACCATGTCGGGGAGGATATACATTTCTGGTTCGTTCGGGTTGAGTTCTTCGCACCCTTTTTCGGTGAGTCCGGCATCGTGGCCTTTTTCATCGATGGTGAAAAAGAGTTCTTGGCGTAGTTCACGGGCCAGAGGCGCGCGCTCTTTCGCTAGCATTCTCATCTGTGTTTTTTCGAGCAGTTTTCGGATTTTAACATCCTCGATCATCTGCATGAGTTGTTTGTTCTTGGGCATGCCCTGGAACACCTGATACATTTTGACTGCGGCGTCATCTTCCTCACCTTGATCGAGGTGATTTTGGGCCTCTTCGAGTAGCTTAGTGCAAAATTCGCGCTGTCGCCGGACGAGTCGTGCGGCGGCCGGTTGGAGGTCGGCATATTGTGTGGACGAGTAGGGCGCGGGTCCGGAAATAATTAGCGGGGTACGCGCTTCGTCGATGAGAATCGAGTCAATCTCGTCGACGATGGCAAAGTTGTGGCCCTTCTGTTGCACCATATCTTCAGGGCGGAAGGCCATATTATCGCGCAGGTAGTCAAAACCAAATTCAGAATTGGTTCCGTAGGTAATATCACACAGATACATTTCGCGGCGCTCGGGCGGCGGCATCATATTTTTCAGGCAACCGACGGTGAGGCCCATCCACGTGTAGAGATAGCCCATCCATTCGGAGTCGCGTTGGGAGTGATAGTCGGAGGTTGTGACGACGTGCGCGCCTTTCCCGGCCAGTGCATTGAGGTAGACGGGCAGGGTGGCCACCAGGGTTTTTCCTTCGCCCGTTGCCATCTCGGCAATCATGCCTCGATGGATGGCAAGGCCACCCACCAACTGCACATCAAAGTGGACCATTTCCCAATCGATCGGGTGGTCGCAGACCTCTACCGTCGTGCCGCACAAACGTCGAGCTGCATTTTTGACCGCCGCAAAGGCTTCACACGAAATATCGTCAAGCGTTTCCCCTTTTTCCAGCCGCTCACGAAATTCAGCCGTTTTGGCCTGCAGCTGTTCATCGGTTAGCGCCTTGTATTCCTCGTCAAATTTATTAATGCGAGCCACGAGCGGCTACATCTTCTTCAGGTCGCGCTCGTTTTTCGAGCCGAGTATCTTTTTCAAAATCCAATTCATGGTATTTTCCGGGGGTTCAAAATGAGGGAAGAACCTACTCCATTCCTCTGCGCCCCTCAAGCAGGGATTGCTCCGCCTTTCGCCTGATCTCGCGTGCGAGCCCTCCGCGCGCACGGCTCCCGATTTGGAACCATTTTACAGCCGATGTAAAACCTTGTTCCGCTGACGGGCGAATTGTAGCATCTATTCGATATGGGCATGACTAAACATAAACCGGTTCCTTTGGTTATCTTCGGGGTTCCGTTTCATAACGTAAGTTTTGAAGAGACCCTCGACTGGATGGCGGCCCGCGTACGCGAAGGCCGTCCCGTCAACGTAGCCACCGCTAATCTCGATTTTGTTACCCAAGCCTGGAACGACCCCGAGCTTCAGCGATTACTGATCGACGCCGACCTTGTGCTGGCCGATGGCTTTCCGATCGTGAAGCTCTCCCCCTTCTTTGGTCCGCCTTTGAAGGATCGCGTAACGGGGAGCGACCTCACCCCAATGCTCGCCGAGCGGGCGGCTCACGAAGGCTTCAAAATCTATGGTCTCGGCTCGGCCGATGGCGTGGCCAAAACCGCCATGGAAATTCTGAAGGCTCGGCATCCAGATCTGAAGGTCGCCGGAACCTACTCTCCGCCCTTCACTCCCTTGCTGGAGATGGATCACCGCGCCATCCTCCAACGGCTGGAGCGGACGCAGCCCGATATTCTATTCGTCGCCCTCGGCGCACCGAAGCAGGACAAGTTTATCAGTATGCATGTCCGTGGCTGGAACGTACCTGTTTCCATTGGTGTTGGCGGCTCGCTCGACTTTATCACCGGCGAACAAAGCGCGCTCCGGTTGGGTTGCAGAAGCTACAACTGGAGTGGGTTTGGCGAATGTGCTTCAGTCCTACACGGCTATTTTCCCGTTATTTAACCAACATTCGCTTTCTGCTCTCCGCCAGCCGCCAGATGTGGAAGATCCGTCGAATGCCCGACCGTTCCGTCGTTTTTCAAACCCTGGACTCGGTGAATATCGGTCTGCTTGAAACTCTAGGCGCGAGGGTCGAACGGTTTCAAAATGTGGAAAGCGAGTCCGCCGCCCGTGAGTTTATTGCCCATCTCGAAGAGCTTTCTATGAACAATATCGTGCTCGATCTCCACGCGGCGCCCTGGCTTGATAGTCTCGAACTCGGCGCCCTGCTAGAAGTCAATAAGTGCTGCCGGGCGAACGGAACGCGCTTGATCCTCTACGCCCCGCGCCCCAAGATCCGGCGTTTGCTCGAAACCTGCCGACTGACCGATTATTTCGATACGGCTACTCGGATGAACGAGCTAGAAGAAATCCTCCAAAATCTAACCGAACACCGCGATGGGCACATGGTATACGACGCGGGTTTACTCACCCTCGAGCTTCCCATGGAGCTCACCGCCGCAACCGTCCCGGGCGTTGAAAAACAGGCCGAATTTATTCAGCAAGAGTTAAAGAAAAGGGGGCGTTTAAAATCGATTTCGATCGATGCCGCGCAGCTTGATTTTATCGACAGCTCCGGTCTTGGCTTCCTGATTGGTCTCAAGAAAGTGACGCAGGATAAAGGGGTCTCCATGTCCATCACCAACCTTTCCAGCCGCCCTCGCCGCGCCTTCGAAATTGCCCGCGTCGATACGATTTTATTACACGCCTGATGGAATTTAACCCATAGTAGGTCGATCTTGTTCGGCCTTTTTAAAGAGTTCAATGCGCATCGGGCCAAGCCCCGTCCCGAGATGGGCGGGTGATTTGAGGCATTGGTTCAAGAAGGTCTTGGCCGTGATGATCGCTTCGGGAAGCTCTTGTCCGAGTGCAAGGGCGGCGGCGATGGCTGAGGAGAGGATGCAACCGGTGCCGTGTGTGGCCTGTGTTTCGATGCGTGGGCTTGATAACCAGAGCGTTTGTGATCCGTCGGTCCAGTAGTCGCAGCATGTATCGCCAGCCGCATGGCCCCCTTTGATCAGCACGGACCTGATCCCCATTCCTAATAGGTGTTCGGCGGCCGCTTCCACCGTTTGGATCGGCTTATTGATCAAAGCTTCGACCTCAGGAAGGTTGGGCGTCAAGACGGTGACCTTTGGGAAAATTTGCTGAATGAGAATCTCCCGAGCCGCGCTTTCCAATAAGGTTGAACCCGAGGTTGATTGAAGCACGGGATCGCATACTAGGGGTATGTTCATAGGGTGTAAAAAATCGGCAACGATTCTGCAGGTTTCGGCCTGGCCGAGCATTCCGGTCTTGATGGCGGCCGGTGGAAGGTCGGTTTTTAGCGCTTGAAGTTGGGCGCGTAGCATGGATTTGGACACCGGCGCTATAGCCAGCACAGCGTGTGTGTTTTGGGCGGTGATGGCGGTGATTACTGAACAACCATGCACGCCAAGGGCGGTCATCGTCTTGAGGTCGGCTTGAATTCCGGCACCGCCACCCGAGTCAGAACCGGCGATGGTCCAAGCAACGGGCTGGGTCTTTTCATTTTTTAAGTTTTTATTTTTGATGGGGAGGTCTCCACCGATTTTTAAATAAGGGGTATGAGCACAGCCCTTCGAAAATTCAAAAATCTAGTACGATCCGGTTGCTTCGGGAAAGTGGTAGATCATTTCACCTTTGCGGGCATAGCCGACCTCGTGGGCGACTTTTTCAATATAGGCCGGGTCGGATAGGAAGCGTCGTTGTTTTTCTTTCAGTTCGCGTTCGTCGCTAACGGCAATATCGATACGGTGCTGGAGCGTATCGCGGGTGTTCTGGTAGGTCTGCATCTGCTTCACCTTCGGGGCAAAGGCCAGCGCAACGCCGACGATGGCCATCACACCAATGGCTGCCAGTACGATGCGGTTGATCAAATTCCAGTATTTTTCAGTTTGCTGCATGAGCCCCGCAATATACCCCGATTCGGGCGTTCAACAAGCTTCGGAAATAAAAAAGGCGGCCGAGAGGCCGCCTTGTCATTAAGCGTCGACACGGGGATTATGCATCGCCATAACGGCTGTCGGCACCGAGCATTTCCTCGATCCGAAGCAGCTGGTTATATTTGGAGATACGGTCGGAACGGCTGAGCGATCCGGTCTTGATTTGTCCGGCGTTGGTTGCCACTGCAATGTCTGCGATGGTGGTGTCGGAGGTTTCGCCGGAACGGTGAGAGACCACCGCAGTGAAGCCCGCTTTGTGAGCCATTTCAATCGCATCGAGTGTTTCCGTCAGCGTACCGATTTGGTTCACCTTAATGAGAATCGAGTTGGCACTGCCTTCCTTGATTCCGCGCGCTAGGTATTCCACGTTGGTTACGAACAGGTCATCGCCGACAAGTTGGCATTGGTCGCCAATGTTGTCGTTGAGGATTTTCCAGCCGTCCCAGTCCTGCTCGTCCATACCATCTTCGATGGAGTCGATCGGATATTTGGCACTAAGCTCGGCGAGATAGTCGGATTGCTCGGTGGAGGAACGCTTCGCGCCGTTTTCACCTTCGAATTTGGCGTAGTTATAGATGCCGTCTTCGTAGAATTCGGAGGCCGCACAGTCGAGGGCGATGGTGACGTCCTTGCCCGGCTCGTATCCGGCGTCTTTGATTGCTTGGATGATCGAGTCGAGGGCTTCTTCGGTGCCGCCCGAAAGATTCGGAGCAAATCCACCTTCGTCGCCGACGGCGGTGCTCAATCCTTTTCCTTTCAGGATGGCTTTCAGCGCATGGAACACTTCTGCGCCGCAACGTAGGCCTTCCTTGAAGGACGGAGCGCCAATCGGGCGAATCATGAATTCTTGGAACGCGATCGGGGCGTCGGAGTGGGAGCCGCCATTGATGATGTTCATCATCGGAACCGGCAGGGACTTGGCATTTGTACCACCAATGTAGCGGAACAGGGGAAGTCCCAAGTCATCGGCCGCCGCGTGGGCTGCTGCGAGGGATACACCGAGCATGGCGTTGGCGCCGAGCTTGGATTTAGTCTTCGTGCCGTCGAGTTCGATCATCAGGTTGTCGATGCCAACTTGGTCGATGGCATCCAGGCCAATGATGGCTGGGGCGATGATTTCGTTCACGTTATCCACGGCCTTTTGGCACCCTTTTCCGAGGTAGCGGGAAGGGTCGCCATCGCGTAGTTCAAGGGCTTCGTTCACGCCGGTGGACGCGCCGGACGGAACGGCCGCACGGCCCATGGCACCGGAATCGAGCAGGATATCCACTTCGAGTGTTGGGTTGCCGCGTGAGTCGAGAATTTCCCGGGCTAATATATCAATGATTTCTGACATAACTTGTCTCCTTATAGTTGGTTGAATAGGGGAGCTTTCCCTACAAAGCGAGCCGCGAATATATCGGCGACCCAAAAAGGGGGCAAACAAATAAGAGCTGGAATTCTGGGCGAGAAATGAACGAGCGAGGAGGTGCCGTATCTGTATGAGGGTTAGCCCATCATCGGCCAGGCCTATAAAAAATTACCACTTAATGATGTTCATGTTGCCGTAAGAGACGCGGCGGGCTTCGTGAAAGGGGACCCACCGTTCGGCGAACTTAGGGCCCCAGCTGTCGGAGATGGCGATCTCGCCACTCTCTTTGTTATAGCCAATGATGAGGCAGATATGCCCGTTCGATTGGGTATCTTCAGCCTGCCCGGCGTCGTTTTTTTCCTTCACTTCATCTCCATTTCGGCGGGCGGTGGTGGCATTGGCCATTCGCTGGAAGGCCGGTGTACTTCCAAATCGCCACATGATCGGCAGGCCTTGGTCGATGTATTCGGCGATGTCCTCGGGCTCAAGTGATCCGTCGATGGTTTCGAGTTCGCGGCCGTTGGAGGAGATCAAGCTACGAGTGGCCTCGATCATCAGATAGGAGGAGGTTCCTCCGCCCGCGCGGGTGCCGGCGGCGAGGGCGAGCAGGTACATGTCGGCTGGGATTTCCATGTAGCGTAGATAGCGCTCCCATGTGGCGGGCGAGCAATAGCCCTTGGGTCCCTGATCGACCATCGGAATATTACGGATAATGACATCGCCGTTGTCGCGCCGTTCGACGCACGAGGTCATGCGTTTTTTCAGGGCGCCTTCCGTAATTTTTTCCCCACGGCCGGAACGGTCGGCACGAGCCGTTGGCATGATGCGGAGAGCGGCATATTTCCCCTCCTGTAACGAGAGCAGGAGGGCATGTTCGTTCCAGTTCCAGCGCCAGACTGTTTCGCGCATCTCACCTCGACCCAGCGTGTCGCGCTTCGGTTTGCCCAATGCGGAAATGAGCATATCGTGCACGTGCATTCCGCTGGCTTCGATTAGATCGGCGACCGAATGCACGCTGTCGGACCGAGGAACATCGCCGAGGTTGAGGAAGACCATTGAAAGGCTTTCGGTGTGTTCCGTTCCTCCATAAAGCGCCGTGGTGTAGACGGGCTCCCCGAGGATGTTTTTTTTGCCGAGGGGATAGGCGCGGTGGTTTTCCATAAAATCGGTCTTCGACTCTTTTTTCATTTCCAGGCGCTGGGCGGTCGCGTCGGTAAGGTCGTCCCACAGGAAGTCATCCTGCCAGACTTTTATTCCGAAAAGGGCGTTCATTTCGTTCCAGGACACCGGGTGTGGTTTACTGCGCCCGCTCTGCTGTCGCGCGAGCCGGGTTTCGAGATAGGTGATATTCGCCTCGATAAACGTATCGAATGCAACCGTCACGGTTCTTCCGTTTGCCATTTTTAGCACGACGGTCTTGTTCGGTTTAACTTGGACCACGTCCGCCTCGACCGTCCGCCCCTGCCGGTCTGTCCAGCTACGGGCAACGGCGGAGGACGCGCACAGGAGCACGGTGATGCAAATGGAAAGTTCTCTATACATGAATTCAGACGAACAGACTTTGTTTCAAAAGTAACCGACTCTATACTTGCGGATTCGATCTAAAAATTAGGAGCTGTATTATGAAAACAAATACCCTCGCAGGAATAGAAATCAGTCCTGCACTCGTGGAATCGCTGGAGACTACCCTTTTGGGATATGGTCTTAAAGTGCTCGGTGCTCTCGTCGTACTCATCATCGGACTTTGGGTGGTAAAACGACTAAAGAGTGTCCTTGTCAAGGTGATGGAGCATCGCAAAGTCGACCCCGTGCTGGCTTCATTTGTTGCGGCCTTGTCGCACGTTGCGCTTAAGGTTTTTGTGATTATAGCCGCGCTCGAAATACTGGATGTCAAAACCACATCGTTGATTGCTCTGCTAGGTGCTGCCGGCTTGGCCGTTGGCTTGGCGTTACAAGGTTCGTTGTCCAATTTTGCGGCGGGGGTGCTGATGATTATTCTCAAGCCCTTCACCTTGAAGGATGTGGTGACCGCCAATGGAATTACGGGGACGGTTCGTGAAATTAGCATCCTCACCACCATCCTCGACACCTTCGATAACAAGCGGATCATCATTCCTAATGCGAAGGTCATGGCCGACAATATTACCAACCATACCGCCAACGATACCCGGCGCGTGGATCTCGTGGCGGGGATTAGCTACGGCGATGACATCGACCAGGCTCGTGCCGCAATCAAGGAAGCCCTTGAGGAATTTTCCGAAATTCTCGAGACGCCCGCGCCGGATATTCTCGTTTCAGAAATGGCGGATAGCAGCGTTAACTTTGCCGTGCGTCCATGGTGCCGTCCGGCAGATTATTGGGTGGTCCATTTTGGGGTCACGGAAGCCATTAAGAAAAAGTTTGATGCCAAAGGGATCAGCATCCCCTTCCCGCAACGCGATGTACATCTGTACGAGCACAAGGAAGGCTGATAAACGATTCGGGCAGGAGTTCGGCGATGGATCGTGCTTTTGCGCTACGGCAATAGGACCGACTCAATATGCGTGCGGGCGAGTGCCGCTCGCCCAACGCGGCGGATGGCAAGAACGAAGGCGGCGGTTCGTAAATCTATATTCTTTTCTTTGGCCACCTCGCAAACTGAGCGGTACGCCTTGGTCATCGTTTTTTCAAGTTCATGATTAACACGATCCAACTCCCAACTAAACTGCTGGATATTTTGCGTCCATTCAAAATAGCTAACGGTTACGCCGCCGGCATTGGCTAGAATATCGGGAATCACGGTTATCCCACGTTGGAGAAGAAGGGTGTCGGCCGCAGGGGTGGTGGGTGCGTTGGCCGCCTCCACCACGATGCTTGCCTTTACCTCGGTTGCATTTTTTTCGGTAATCACATCCTGAAGTGCGGCGGGAATGAGTACATCGGCCTCCCACGTAATAATGTCGTCCCCCTCAAAAGCGGAGCCGCCCGGAAATCCACTCACGCCGTCGTGCTTCGCCACCCACTTGCACAGCGCCGGAATATCCAGCCCATCGGTGTTTGAAATCCCGCCGGTGTGGTCGGCTACCGCAACGATACGGCCTCCCTGCTCGGCAATTAGACGGGCGGAATTACTTCCCACATTGCCAAACCCTTGGATGGCCACGGTAATGTCTGCGAAAGATTTTCCTTGGTCTTTGAGTACCTCGCGCAGGATCAGCATAACCCCGCGGCCGGTGGCTTCTTCGCGCCCTTCCGATCCAAATAGATGCAACGGTTTTCCTGTAACCACGGCCGGCGAAAACCCTTCATATTTTGAGTATTCATCCATGATCCAACTCATTATTTTCGCATTGGTATTCATGTCGGGCGCCGGAATATCGGTCGTCGGGCCAATCACATCTTTCATCTGTTCCACAAACAGCCGAGTCACTAAACTTAGATCTTTGTCGGACATCGTATGCGGATCGCAATCAATCCCGCCCTTCGCTCCGCCGAAGGGGACATCCACCACCGCCGTTTTCCAAGTCATCAATCCCGCCAGCGCAGAGGCATGGTCTTCGTTCATGCTCGGGTGAAAGCGCAGGCCGCCCTTCATCGGGCCGCGGGCATTGTTATGCTGAACGCGGTAGCCCGTGTAATACTTCAGTTCCCCCGCGCAATTTTCGATCACGATTTCGACCTTCACACTCCGCTGCGGCGTCAGTAGAATTTTCCGTACAATCTCGGAAAGCCCGAGTACATCCGCCGCCTTGTTGAAATAATAATGGGTATCGCTCAGCATAGCCTTCATCTCCAGTCTTGAATTCGGTGGAACTATTTTAACTCTTATACCTTTTCCATCGGCCGCTGTGCAGATCAATTCAGGAGTTTTTATATAAAGCGGACGGCGGGTATGGCTTTGAGCAGATCATCTCGTTCTCCATCGCTATAAAAGCCTGCGTATCGGGTCATAATTTCCCAATAAAAATAGTTGATTTCCCAATATTTATCTATAGATTCCTGTCTTCTTTCAGTTGGTGATTGTAGCTCAGTTGGTTAGAGCGCCTGGTTGTGGTCCAGGAGGCCGCGGGTTCAAATCCCGTCTTTCACCCCAGTTTTAAGCTCCTTCACATAACGTGATGGAGCTTTTTTTTTGCGGCGGATTTTTAAAAAAAAGACCGACCATTTTTTATGTGGTGCATCACACCATCTCAAAAATAAAAGTTCCGCTTCTGATTAGAAGTCGCCGCTTATTTTTATATTTTCAAACCCTCGAACGTATCGATAATCACCGCGATTTTTTTTAACTGTTTTAATAAATTAAACGGGTTGCATAACCTTACCTTTGCACTTATAAATATTGTTCAGAAAAAGGGTGGTCGTTGAATAGCTCTTTGCATGCTTGCAAGTTTCAGATGAGCCATGGCGATGCATCAGTGGTTGTTGATAAAATAACAAACAAGGAGGCAAGAAATGGCAGCGAAGAAAAAATCAAAAAAGAAAGTGGTAGCCAAGAAGAAGGCTCCAGTTAAAAAGAAAATCCCCGCTAAGAAAAAAGTCATCGCTAAAAAAGCGCCGACCAAAAAGAAGGCCCCCGCAAAAAAGAAAGTCGCTAAGAAGGCTCCGGCGAAGAAAAGGGAGTTAAGAAAGCTCCGGCGAAAAAGAAAGCCCCCGCCAAGAAAAAAGTAGTCAAGAAGGCTCCGGCGAAGAAGAAAGCTCCTGCTAAGAAAAAAGCCGTAGTGAAAAAGAAACCCGCTAAGAAGGCACCCGCTAAGAAAAAGGCGGCCCAAAAAGCTCCGGCTAAAAAGAAAGTCCCCGCCAAGAAAAAAGGAGTTAAGAAGGCTCCGGCGAAGAAGAAAGCTCCTGCTAAGAAAAAAGCCGTAGTGAAAAAGAAACCCGCCAAGAAGGCGCCCGCTAAGAAAAAGGCGGCCCAAAAAGCTCCGGCTAAAAAGAAAGCCCCCGCGAAGAAAAAAGGAGTTAAGAAGGCTCCAGCGAAGAAGAAAGTCGTGAAAAAGGCACCCGCTAAGAAAAAAGTGGCCCAAAAAGCTCCGGCTAAAAAGAAAGTCCCCGCCAAGAAAAAGAAAGCAACGAAGAAGAAGTAAAGACGGTTTGATTTGACCGTGAAAGCGTCCCGCAGGTGCGGGGCGTTTTTTTGTTGTTCGAGGTTGTTCCGGTAGGCTATCTTTATGCCTCCGTAGAGGAGGAGGTTCCACATGCGATGTCCTAAATGTGAAGGAAAAGAAAATCGGGTGATCGATAGCCGCGAGGTGCGCAATGGGGATTCTATTCGCCGGCGGCGGGTGTGTATCGATTGCGGGCATCGCTTTACCACCTACGAAGAGATTCAGCGCGCCCAGCTCCATGTGATTAAGCGCGATGAGCGCCGCGAGGAACTCAGCCGCGACAAGCTGGTGAAGAGCCTTCAAATTGCCTGCCGCAAGCGGCATATTAGCATCGAACAGATCGAGCGCATTGCCGACGCGATTACGCTGGAGGCCGAATCGGAATTTGAAAAGGAAATCCCGAGCATGGCGTTGGGAAAGAAGGTCATGACCGCGCTTGAGAAACTCGACGAGGTCGCCTATATCCGCTACGCCTCGGTCTACCGTCGTTTTCGCGATGCCGGACAGTTCATGAACGAGGTCGAGCGCCTCATCGGTCGCGAATGAAATCGAGCGGGCTGTACGTCATAAAGCCGCGGCAAGATGCCTGGACGGAACACCTTCAAGAAATTTTTAAAAACTTGGATATCCCCTCGGGCACGGTATCCGATAATTTGGTGGCTAGCGTCGGGATGTACTGTCGCACGTTCCACCCGCAGGGTGTGCAGTCGGCCGATCTAAAACTTTTACTCGCCCGCGCATGTTGCGCCGTGGGGGAGCGCGCTGCGGCAAGGCGCATACTGAAATCGATGCATCCGCACGGCCATCATGTTTCCCGCTGGCTAGAAATCCTTTCTGAACTGCACCACTTCCCTGAGTTATTGCCCTATTTCTCGATTGGCATTATTCGCCCTGCGGAGTGGGCCGGCGCGCAGCTCGATCGCATGTGGACGCTCGATTTTGGACGACTCCATCTTTCCGAATCCGAGCGGCACGAGATGATGCTCTATCGCTCCATCCGTGTTATTCTCGAAAAAATGTTTGTTTTTTGGGAGGCCACAACCGGAGAAGGGATTCTGGGTTTAAAGAACCTTTCGGCATTGAATATTGAGGGGGGTGATCGAAAAAAACAAACACTCACTGCGGCCGAGGACTTACTAAAATATATCACCGATCTTTTTCGCCAGCAGCAATCGCTGCGCAATTGGAGCACCGTCCCTTCGCTCCTTAATTTAGATCTCTAGCTCCTCTGTAGGATTCCTCATGACCCGAACCAAAAAAATAATTTTCTCATCTTCTCTTCTACCCATTCTCGGCAGTCTTCTTTCGGGAGTCTTGCTTGCATTGGCTTTTCCTGGAGTGGGCAACTCGACCTTGATTTGCATTGGTTTGGTGCCGCTCATGTTTGCGGTGCAGTCAGCCTCTGGTAAAAAAGCAGCTCTGCTGGGTCTACTCTCCGGATTCATCTTTTTCATGATTTCGATGAGCTGGCTTCATAATTTGACCGGAATGGTTTCTGGGATTGGACTGAAGGCCAGTGCGTTGCTCGGCTACGCAGTACTCGCCCTGTATTGCGCGCTCTATTTCGTGCCGTTTGCAGTGGTTGTTTCTGTCTGCGTGAAGCGCTGGGGAGTCCGCTCCTTTCGCACCAATCTCCGGTTGATGTTTTCGGTTACCATGGTTTGGGTGGCCTCGGAATACCTGCGCGGGCTGCTCTTTACCGGCTTCCCGTGGAATCCACTCGGGGTCAGTCAATATACCAGTCCAGCACTCATCCAGATTGCGGAGTGGGGCGGGGTATCACTGGTATCGGCCGCCATTGTCTGGATGAACGCGGCGCTGTTTGTTACGCTGCATCAATACGTCCACGGGATTCGCTCAAAAAAATACCGGCCCCATAGCGAGCTGATGCTCGGTCTGTTGGCCATTGCTCTCTCTGCCGGGTACGGCCTTAAGATCCTATTCAATCGTCCTCGCCCGCAGGAGGCGGTGACCGTCGCGCTCGTGCAACCCAATATTCCGCAGTCCGAAAAATGGGATAAGGAAAAGGACGCTAAAATCTTGGGCCGCCTTGAGGAACTCACCCGCACCGTCGGGAGGCTTAATGGGCTTGATGTGATCATCTGGCCAGAGACCGCGCTCCCTGATTTTGTGCGAGTCAGCCGCACGAGTGATGCGCTCGTTCAGCGGATGGTCGGTCTAGGGACTCCACTTCTGACAGGAACGATGGACGTTTCTTTTTCCGAGTCTGGTGACCGTACCTACTACAACAGCTCAATCCTCTATGGAACCAACGGCACTATCGTCACAAAATATGACAAGCAACATCTGGTTCCATTTGGTGAGTATGTCCCGTTCCCAAAGCTCATGGGAAAATTTACGCCGGTCGAAGTCGACTGTAGCGGCGGAACCGTAAGTATCCTCTTTCCCCTAGAGGGCAAGGCCCCTTTTTCTGTACTCATTTGTTTCGAAGACATCGTTGCGCCACTCGCCGTCAAAGCCGTGCGTAACGGCGCGCGCTGGCTCGTTAACCAAACCAACGATGCCTGGTTCGATCCTGGATCGCAGTCCGAACAACATCTGGCCCATGCCGTCTTTCGTTGCATTGAAAATCGTATTCCCATGGTCCGCTGTTGTAATACCGGAATGACCGTTACCATCGGTGCCTACGGTAATATTAACCGGAACCTCGCCCCCCGCACAAGCGGGTTCGCCGTAAGCTCCATCACCCCGCGGCCCGCGGATCTCGGCCTCACTTTTTATACCCGCTATCCCGATGCGTTCGCTAAGTTTTCCCTCCTTGCCGCAGCTACGGTCATTTTCGTTCTGCGGACGGGAAAGCGAACGTAAGGAGGAGTGTAGCAAGGCGGTGTGTTCACTAGATTAGTTGATGTTTTGGAAGTCGGAGGGGATTAGTTCTAGGCAAGGAGGGTGAAATATTGTTTAGTTTTAAGAGCGGTATCACATTTGTTTGAATAAGGAGAGGGTGACTATGGAAATCAAGGATATCAAGCGCATCGTAGATATAATGAAGAACAACGATTTAACTACGTTCGCAATGAAGGATGAAGGGTTTGAATTAAAGATGAAGCGCGGATCGGATCAACAGGTGATCGTTGCAACCGCCCCCGCTCCAGCTATAACCGCTCCGGTTGCTGCGGCAGCTCCGGCAGCAGCAGCTCCGGCAGCAGCAGCTCCAGTACCCGCGGATGAAGATGATGGAATGATCGAGATTCCCTCTCCTATCGTGGGCACGTTTTACCGTCGCCCCTCGCCCGATGCGGATGATTTTGCCCGAGTCGGCATGGAGGTTACCGAAGATACGGTGGTTTGTATTATTGAAGCGATGAAGGTCATGAATGAAATCAAGGCCGAAGTTCGGGGGACCATTAAAAAGATGTTAATCGACGATGCCTCACCGGTGCAATACGGGCAGTCGCTCTTCCTCGTTGAACCCAGCTAATAGGGAGACTTTCATGTTTAAAAAGGTATTAATTGCCAATCGTGGCGAAATTGCATTACGGATCATCCGCGCCTGCAAGGAACTGGGGATTCGGTCGGTTGCGGTCTACTCCGATATCGACACGGATTCGTTGCACGTTCAAATGGCGGATGAAGCCATCTGCATCGGGCCGGCTGCCGCCAGCGAAAGCTATCTAAAAATCACTAATATTATTAGTGCGGCGGAAGTTGCGGATGTGGATGCTATCCACCCCGGATATGGCTTCTTGGCTTAAAATGCACACTTTGCCGAAATTTGCGGCAACTGCAATATCACGTTTATTGGCCCTTCTCCCGATTGCATCCGCAATATGGGCGATAAGGCGATTGCGCGCGATACAATGAAGGCGGCTGGCGTGCCGATCACCCCCGGATCGGACGGTATTTTACCAACGTCTGACGATGCCCTTGCGTTGGCGCAAGAGATGGGCTATCCCGTGCTGCTGAAAGCCGTGGCCGGTGGCGGCGGAAAAGGCATGCGTGTGGCTCACAACGACGTTAGCCTGATTCAAGGTGTTATGGCGGCTGCCGCTGAAGGAGAGAACAACTTCGGTAATCCAGATCTGTTCATGGAGAAATATATTGAGTCCGCCCGGCACGTCGAGGTTCAAATTATTGGCGACAAGCACGGCAATGTCTGCCACGTGGGAGAACGCGACTGTTCCATTCAGCGCCGGCATCAAAAGCTGGTGGAGGAAGCCCCTTGTCCGACGCTTTCTGACGAGGAACGCAAGACGCTGGGTAATATCGCTGTTAAAGCCGCAAAAGCGGTGGACTATGATAGCGCCGGTACGCTGGAGTTTTTGTATGACGAAACAGCGAAGCAATTTTACTTCATGGAAATGAATACCCGTATTCAGGTGGAGCATACTATTTCCGAAGAGGTGAGCGGGATCGATGTAGTGAAGGAGCAAATCCTCGTGGCGGCGGGCGAAAAACTTTCGTTCACTCAGGATGAGATGAAGATTACGGGTCACGCCATCGAGTATCGTGTGAATGCCGAGGATCCATACAATAACTTCACGCCCTCCCCTGGCCCCGTGGAAGCAGTTCATTTCCCAGGAGGCCCTGGCATCCGAATCGACTCGCACGTCTATTCGGGCTATACCATCTCGCCTTACTACGACAGCATGATTGGCAAGATCATCGCCTACGGGAAGGATCGCGATGAGGCACTTGCGCGCATGCGCCGTGCGTTGGAAGAGTTCACCATCAACGGACCACACACGTCGGTTCCGTTGGGCGAGGCTCTGATGGCCGATGGGCATTTCATAGAGGGAACCTACAACACCGCCTATCTTGAAAAATTCATGCATGATAATTTTCTCAATTCGTAAGTAGCGACAAGGAGTAAAAGATGAACGAGCAAACAGGAAATGCAGTGGCTGACCATCGGGACTTTCCGACGGCGGATACTCCAGACTCTGGCTACGGCCGGATCAGTATTAATAATAATGTGATTGCGATTATTGCGCACGAAACCGCCAAAAAGGTGCCCGGCGTGGTCGAACTTCAAGGTTCTCTGGCTGATGATCTCGCCGGCATGATCGGAAAAAAAACCAAAGACAAAGGGATTCGTATCGAGAAAGAGAGCGAAGAGCTGCTTACGATCGACCTTACGGTTGTATTGGAATTTGGCGTGAAAATCCCCAGCATTTGCCTTCAGCTGCAGTCCGCCGTAAAAGAAGCGGTTGAAGAGATGACCGGACAAAAAGTCTATGCGGTCAATGTGGTGGTGCAAGGCATTCGGAACACAGGTGAAAAGAAAGCCGAGGGGTAGTCCATGAAAAAGAGAATAATCAAACTGCTTGATGTGCTTGCTGCCATAGGCTTGATTTTCATGGGAGGGTGGCTGGTGTATACCAGCCTCTTTAATGAAGCGCTGAACACACGGATGTATGATGAGGTTCGGAATCGGCCTATTTTCGGCGTCGCAGTGGGGTTATTTCTAATTCTGACCGTTTTTCTTCGGATCGCTTCTGCAAGCAAACATCGGGCAAAGAATTCATTCATTAATTTTGATTCCGATGATGGTAGTGTAGGCATTAGTACGCAGGCCATTCAGGATTTTATTGAGCGAGTAGGCAAAGAATTTGCCGCGATCAAGAGCATTGAAAGTACGCTGCATAAAAATAAAAACTCACTGGATATTTCCATCAGCGTGAAGGTGGTTTCCGGGAATAAAATTCCTGAACTTTCACAGGTACTCCAGCAACGAATCCGGGAAAGCGTTCGCGAGTCGCTCGGCTTAGAAGAGATTGGGAACATCACCATTCAAGTCCATGAAATTGTGGGTGAGCCCGCCAAGCATGTTGCCGAAGATACCTCGATCGAGGTATAAATTGCTCCGCGTTCTGTTGTGCCTCGGTGTTCTACTGAGTGCCTCGACAGGGTGCTTGCAACTCTCCAGCAGCAAGCCATCCGGCCCGTGGCACGAGGCCTATGAGCCCATTAACGATCCGGCATCTGAAGCATACATCTCCGAATGCTTAGAGCGAGCGATCGCCGAATTCGGCGAACCCATCTTTCCGGTGAATAAGGTGCTACTTCGGCGTTCGATAAAAACTCATGAAGCGCGGCGTTATCGGATCGGAGAGGGTTTCTCACTCACGGAATGCGTGGATCCCACCAACGGCGTATTTGTGATCTATCTGGCGGTCGGCCCGGAGCATCACAACTATTTCGCGCTCCTTGGTCATGAATGTGCGCATCTGTTAAATCCCTATTTATTCGATTGGTACATAGAAGGATTGGCCACGCTATTTTCCGAACAAATGTGCGAAGAGACCGGGAGGGAATGGGGCGACTGGAAACGGCATTTCGAGCGAACACGCCGCGAACCTTACGGTCTTTCCTACCGCATGATGCGCGAATTAAAAGAGGAGTTCCCCAACGAATACTCCTCCATCATTCAATGTACAGCAGATAGTAAAAACGGTGCTGACCGGCGACATATTGACATTGATGCCTGGATCGAAACCCTGCCTCCCGACCGCTCCGCCATCGCACTCGATATTATTTCAAAATACAGTCACGTATTAGAGAAAGCCACCAGCGAGCAGTATTATTTCAAACCGCCCGCCGATTAGTTTGAATGGCTAATCCCCCTCCGACTTCGCTCTTCCAATAGGTTCTGTACCGCATGCCTCCCGCAGGAGCGTGAATTCAAGTTGTAAGTGCAATTCCAAGGGTCTGGAAACCCAGATAATTCCGCCGACGCGGGATCGAAGGGAAACCATTTTGACTGAATGGGCGGTGGACGGGTACAAAAGGTTTTCTGGTTCCGCGATGCGGAATGAGGATACGGCACCAGGCAGGGACGGTTGTTTTTGCCGCTGATATCCGAGATCCAGATGGGTGACTGAACAACTCTTATGACGAAGACCCAGAAGGCAGCGAACGTTCAGCGATGGAAAGTAACGTAGAACCGATCAACTAAAAGTGAAGTGAGCAGGCCGTTGAGAAACGGCTATGGATGGCTATTTGAACCGGCCTTCGGCCTATTTCCTTCGGAAATTATGCTTCGCGGTGTTTGACCGGAACCTATAATGGGTGACACCTATTACGCATGCGTGGCTTTGCTGGGTTCCGCCTCATAAAACCGGACCTCCAGATATGGATGGAAGCGGGTGTATTGGTTGCGACTTTTATTGATACGTTGGCCTTTCACGGGCCAGCAATCGGTAGCGAAGCTGAGCTGGGCATGACCTACCAGCAATGGTATTGGCGACGAAGACCGCGCGGCTATTGACCGACTGCAACAGATGATGCTAAAAATACAGACTATAGAATAGGAATCGACGACGAGAAACTATGAGTCACGAAGGTATTTTAATTAACCATATCATTGATTTATAGGTGACCCCTAATTGACCCCTAATCGCCATCGAAACCGTGGTATTGCTCATCAGTCCCTTTGCGCCCCACATCGCCGAAGAGCTCTGGATCGAACTCGGCCACGCCTCCGGCATCATGAACGCCGACTGGCCTGCCGTGAGCGAAGAAGCCCTCAAACGCAACGAGCTTCAGCTCGTCGTCCAAGTCAACGGCAAGGTCCGCGACAAAATAAAAGTCTCCTCCTCCGCCACGAAAGAAGAAGTAGAATCCGTCGCCCTCGCCGCCGAAAAAGTCCAGCAATGGTTAGAAGGAAAAACCATTCGCAAAGTCATCGTAGTCCCCAGCCGCCTCGTCAATATCGCGGTTTCGTAGTTGTAAGAAATAAGGCTTCTTGTAGCATTATGTCAGTGCAAAAATGCTACAATTCACGGCTGACCTTTCTCTATAATGAGAGACCCCTTCGCGGGGAGCCGTGCATTTTGCACAGACACGTGAAAAAGCAGAGGAGTATAGAATGAAAAAATGGTTTGCAGTTTTGTTAGTAGCGATCAGTGCGCATGGCGCACAGCAGGATCGTCCGAATATCCTTTGGATCGTGAGCGAGGATAACAGCCCAATGCTAGGGTGCTACGGCGATCCCGATGCCATGACTCCCAACTTGGACAAGCTCGCAGAGCGCGGCGTGCGTTATACGAGAGCCTTCGCCAACTCACCGGTCTGTTCCTCTGCCCGCTCCACACTGGTTATGGGTATGCATCCCGTTACCACGGGAATGATAAACCATCGTAGAAGGATTGATATTCCAGAATGGCTCGAAGCCTATCCGGTAGCTATGCGCAAAGCGGGCTATTATTGTACAAACAACGAAAAAACTGACTATAATTTTACTCGCAGCCATACGGCGGAGTGGGACGAGCGTGGCAACAATGCGCATTATCGAAATCGCCCGAAGGATAAACCGTTTTTTGCCGTATTCAACACAGGCATCACACACGAGGGTCAATTTTTCCCCAATGCGAAAATGCCGGAGCGCAACAAGCCCAGCCGCGATCCAAAATCATTCACGCTCCCTCCGTACTATCCCGATATTTCCGAGGTGCGCCACGACTATGCAATCTACCATGATCGCATTACAGAAATGGATGCCTGGGTGGGTGGGCTGCTTAAACAGCTTGAGAAAGAAGGTTTGGCCGATGATACAATCGTCTTCTACTACTCCGATCACGGCGGCGCGCTTATCCGTGGCAAGCGATCGATACGCGATTCCGGAACGCGTGTTCCGTTGATCGTCTACTTCCCAGAAAAATGGGAGCACCTTGCGCCGGCATCGCCGGGTTCCACCTGCGACCGGCTGGTCTCTTTCGTCGACTTTTCGGCCACCATCCTCAGTTTGGCCGGCGTCAAGGCACCCAGTTCCATGCAGGGGGTTCCATTCCTTGGAAAATCTGCCGGTTCCGAAAAGGAATTTGTGTTCCTTTATCGGAACCGGATGGATGAGCGCTTCGACATGATGCGTGCCGTGCGCGATAATCGCTACCGTTATGTCCGCCACTACACGCCCCATCGGCCATATGGGCAACCCTACGCCTATCCGGCAAACAGCAATATGCACCGCGCCTGGCGCAATGCCTGGTTGGCGGGAGAGTGCAACGCCGTGCAAAGCCAGTATTGGGAACCCAAGTCGCCCGAGGCGTTCTACGACACACAGGTCGATCCGCACGAAGTCGACAACCTGATCGACGATCCCCGCCAGGCGGAACGGATTTCCAATCTGCAGAAAAAACTTGAAGGCGCGATGCTCGATGCACGTGACATGGGTTTTATTCCCGAATCCATGATGTCGTCGCTCATCGGGAACAAAACCCTCTATGAGTATGCGCAAAGTCAAGCCTATCCGCTGGGGCGCATCAAGGCCATGGCCGATATGGCCACCAGCCGCGATCCCGCATTCCTGCCGCAGCTTAAAATGGGGTTGGGCGACAAAAATCCGGTTGTCCGCTACTGGGCGGCCATGGGTTGTACTGTTTTGGGTGAATCCGCCATGGAGGCCATGCCCGACCTTAAGAAGACACTGGATGATGCGGAAATCAGCGTTCGCATTGCGGCTGCGGAAGCGCTGGCACACCTCGGCCATATGGAATGGGCTGCACCTGTGTTCCGAGAAGCGCTAGTCAGCAGGGATGGCGATGTTTTGCTAGAAGTTGTTAATGCCCTCGAATTCCTTGGCGAAGCTGCCTATATTTTCACGCCCGAGTTGGTCGATGCCATGCAGGACGCCAGTAACCGGAAGAATGCCTTTCAGCACATTCTCAATAAGAAATGCAATACGGCCGTCTATTGACGCCTGAATCAGAGATTGCCCCGGATTCGTTCTCAAGGAAGAAAGGAAAAGGGGGCCAGGAGAGGGGGCAGAGTACCAGACTGAGCGCAAGTGATATTTGGTAATACCATTTATCAAATCTTATCAGTACAAATCATATCCGCGTAGCGTTTACTTGAGTATGCATCCATCCACCGGCTCAACGGCCAGTATCACTTTTAAATTTTGGTTTAGGTGAAACATTATCGACTCCTGGGTTAATTGAAGTCGGTGATTTTATCTCACCCAAAGAATCTGGCTAGGGGTCGATTCTCGGACGCTTACGGAGAGCACGCCCTACCTTTAAAATGAATCCATCCGATCACAACGACCCGCGCCTTCTGTCGTTCGAAATTCTATTTCGAATTTTGTACGAAAAAAGGGTCAGAAAAAAGGGTCAGTCCGCCTAATTCGTTATTTTTGAATTAAGATACCTTTTTAGGTGTGTTTAATGACTTTCCAGGGCTAAAAACGGGTCAGCCGATGAATCTTAGAATCGAGTGAAAGACAAAATAAAAATCGGTTAGTCCGCAAAAATAAGGAGATATCTGTGCTTAAGAAAATCCATAGTCCCAAAGTACCAATACTTCTCCTAATGACACTTGTCCTATGTGGCTGTGATTACCAATTAAAACGTGCCATAGAAGCATATCAAGGCGACGGAGTGATTCGATATTTGGAGAAACCAGGGTTTTTAGGGCGTTCAGGATGCGATGTTAGAATGCCTTCATTTGATTTATCGCAACCATTTTACGCGGAATACGATCTTTCTGGTCTGCCCGATGCCAATGCTCAATAGGTAATTTTTTTAACCATCATATATTTCATTGAGGAGCCTATTTCGTTCATCCTGAATATCTTTTATCCTGTCTATATCGTCTTGGGTTTTGTCAATCTGATCTGCCGCGCTTTTTGGATCCATGAGAGCTGATACTCCAGCAAGTGCGGCGGCGGGCAATCCCGGCAACGACCAAGGCGGGGGAGGAAACTGCCACACCTGCTAGAATCAAAGGAATTGCAACAACGCCAGCAACGACCCCCCAAAAACTCCAAGACAAATCATAGGGATCCACAAACATCACTGGATTACTCGCACAAAACTCATATTGGTTCAAGCCCCCCGCGATACCAATGGGATCCTTACTCAGCCAGCGACCGGTGTTTGAGTCGTACCAGCGGGCGCGGAAATAATAAAGCCCGGTCGTGGAATCGTATTCTCGTCCTTGGAAGGTATATCTATTTCCGATGGCCGATTGTTGATTGGCGATTGAATTGCCGGAGCCGTCCTTCACGTCGAGGATTTCTCCGTAGGCGGAATATTCATAACTTTCAACGATTGATCCGGTTTCATCAACCAAGGCGATGACGGTATTTTGGTGGTCTTTGATGGCATAGAATGTGTTGCTGGTGGTGTGGTCGGTGAAGGAGAGCAGGTTGTCAATACCTTGCCCCCAGACGTAGGTGCGCAGGAGGTTTCCGGAGCCGTCGAGGTCGGCGGCGACTTGGTCGCCATCATAGATGAAATAGTTTGTGGTAGTTCCTTCGATGCGTGAGACGCGGCGATCTAATACGTCGTATTCGTAGAAGACATCCACAGATTGCGTAGATTTCACGGATTTCAACCGATAGCGTTCGTCCCAGTCCAGTGTAACGCCGTTGAGGTTGGTGAGGCATCCGGCCTCGTCGTATTGATATTGGTCAATGACAAATGGCGTATCGAGAACGACGGAGTTGGTGGAAAACCCTACATTTCCGGCGGCGTCGCGGATGACAGCAACAAGTTGAGTCTCAAATTCATTGGCTGACCTCTAGTTCCGAGAGGTGGATTCATTCAACTATCGTCTTGATGATCCGACCTTTTTCTATTCTTTTGAATCGAAAAATCAACCAATACATAAACCATTAAGGCACATGCAAAAATAAAAGTGTAATGGGACATGAAATACCACCTTCCTGCACTCAGATATGCCTCATACTGCAACTCATGTAATGCACGAACCGCGTAATATAATGACATTCCAAATAACATCAATAATAGCATTATCCTGCTAAGCATAATCATTATCAATCTCCTCAAGCAATCTGTTCCGTTCATCCTGAATATCTTTTATCCTGTCTATATCGTCTTGGGCTTTATCAATCTGATCTGCTCCGCTTTTTGGATCCATGAGAGCTGCAATACCAGTAACAACGCCCGCAATAATTGCCGCAGTAACGTTAGTGTAACAGCTCTTCTGTAATTTCAGTTTAGCCTGAAGGCGGTAGAGCCCGAAGGGGCTTTCAATCCCTCCTTATAAGGAGGGATTGAAAGCGGCGCATTAGTTCAGTACTTTTTAATTACCACTAAGAAAAAAGGA
>JAJRRI010000038.1 GCA_024279685.1 Verrucomicrobiota bacterium
AATCTACTCATCATTTATAGCTGACCATAGGTATCACTAAGCGACCGCATGAGGAGAATACACATGAAATTATCCACCAAAGGCCGGTATGCGACCCGCATTTTGCTCTGTATTTCTCGGCTCCAAGGCGATCAACCTGTACCTAAGAAAAGGATTTCGGAGCAAGAGGGGATCTCCACCGACTATATTGAGCAAATTATTGTTCCCCTGAAAAATGCCGGACTAGTGAATAGCGTTCGCGGGCTGCGCGGTGGATTCCGCTTGGCCAAGGATCCGGCGGAGATCACGGTTTACGATATTCTTTCTGCATCGGAAGGTGACATCAACCTCGTCGGTTGTCTAGCCGAAGGGAGCAGCCGTTCAGATACTTTTGTAGTACAGAGCATTTGGCAGGGTGCGAGCGACCAACTACGGGAGTATTTCTCTAAAATTACGCTCAAAAAACTACACGACGACTATACCCAATGCACTTAAGATCAACCGATCATGTTCAACATTTAACCTGGAGATTGAAAAATGCCCATTCACGACAACATCACTCAAACCGTTGGTAACACCCCCCTAGTCAAACTCCACCGGATTACCGAAGGCCTCAAGGCCACCGTCGCTGTCAAGCTGGAGTCGAGCAATCCACTCGGCAGCGTGAAAGACCGCATTGGCGTTGCGATGATCGAAGATGCCGAAAAGAAAGGTCTCATCAAACCCGGTTCCAACCTCATTGAAGCCACCAGCGGGAACACCGGAATTGCACTGGCCTTCACCGCTGCGGCCAAAGGCTATAAGCTAACCCTCACGATGCCTGAAAGCATGAGTATTGAGCGCCGTCGCTTATTACAGGTGCTCGGAGCCGAGTTGGTTTTGACCCCAGCGGAGGAAGGCATGCCCGGTGCCATTCGTGCCGCTGAAAAGTTGGTTGAAGAAAATCCCGACGCAATGATGCTCCAGCAATTTGATAATCCGTCGAACCCAGAAATTCATAGTGCCACTACCGCCGAGGAAATTTGGGCCGATACCGACGGCAAAGTCGATATCTTTGTTGCGGGCGTCGGAACAGGTGGAACGTTGACCGGAGTCGCAGAAGGACTGAAGAAGAAAAATGCAGCGATTAAGGCGGTGGCCGTCGAACCGGAACAATCGCCCGTCATTTCCGGTGGAAAGCCCGGTGCCCATAAAATCCAAGGGATCGGCGCAGGCTTCATTCCTAAAAACCTGCACACTGATTTGGTGGATGATATTATTTTGGTAGATGGGAGTGCCGCTGGAAAAATGGCGCGCCGGCTCGCGAAAGAGGAAGGAATCCTGTGTGGAATTTCCTCAGGAGCCAATGTGCTGGCTGCCATTGAACTAGCTAAGCGTCCTGAAAATGCAGGGAAGCTGATTGTCACTATGATTTGCGACACCGGCGAGCGCTATCTCTCCACTTGGCTTTTTGAAGAAAACTAGCAAATCGTTCCCTTATTAAAAAGATCACCGATATCCATGGACTGGAAATCGGTGTTTTTTTAGGTCGAGAATCGGAGCGTAGGACTAAGTTTTAAGCCGATAAATAGCCTTTAAACCCTGTTTAATTTTCGCCGTACCCACAGGGCCTTCTTCCTGTCCTTCTTCCTGTCCTTTAAAATAGTTGTCGATTTTTGTGGCAACGGCTCCAGAAAAGAACTAAACAAGGCGCTTCTATAAAACAAGAGGACATAGAAAATGGATACTGGAATAGTTAAATGGTTCAACTCGGAAAAAGGTTTTGGTTTTATCACTCCTGATGCAGGCGGAACTGATTTGTTCGTTCACCACTCTGAAATTCAAGTTTCAGGATATGCTTCACTCGATGAAGGCCAAAAGGTTTCATACGAGATTGGAGAAGGCCAAAAAGGCCCATGTGCGACCAACGTTACTGCCATCTAATTTTGAATTAGAAGACCGTATAAAGTTACACTGAGAGCGTCCGCAAGGGCGCTTTTTTTAGGCCTACGTATAAATTTGAGTATCCACGACCCAGTCGATTAGGTGCTGTCACGCGCACCAACCCGCGGTCATCCTCATTCTCCAGCGCGGGCTCAAGCACCGCATACGTCCGCCTGAGAAGTTTATCCGCGAGATGAACGACCCGCAAAAGGAAGCAGGCCAAAAGTTTCGAAAGAAGATTTTCCGCTACATGAAGACACTCATCGAAGGTCACGCCCAAACCGATCTCGAAGACGAAGACTTCTGCTACAAGTGGATGTCAGTCTCATTATTGAGCGTTTAATTACGTTTCAGTGTGGTCGTAATTAAATAGACGATACCCACTAGCATGATGATTGTGGCCCCGGCAGGCAGATCGGGCGTATAGCTCAGGGCCAGTCCTGAGGTTGTGAGTAGCGCACAGAGGCCAGCAGCAAGTGCCATCATCGGTCCCATACGTTGGCAAAAACGACCCGCAATGGCTGCGGGAAGCGTCAGCAAAACAATGACCATCACAATGCCCACAATAGAAACAAGTAGCACGACCGTGAGTGCGGTTAGCGCGAGCAGTAGGAAGTAGAAAAATGACGCTTTGATGCCTCGCAAACGCGCAAACTCTTCGTCGTAGCAGACGGCAACGAGCTGTTTATGGAACAGGAGTGCTATGGCCACAATGAAGAGATCTAATCCGGCAATAATCGTTAAGTCACGCGGGGTGATGAGGAGGATATTTCCGAAGAGGTAGGACATCATATCCTCGCCGTACCCGGGTGTTTTGGAGATGAATAGAATCCCAATGGCCATGCCCATACCCCAAAAAGCGCTGATTACGGTATCCATACGTTCTTTGGCGCGGATGTTGACCCAGCCGATGATGAACGCAGCCGCCAGAGCCGCAAGTAACGCACCGAGTAATGGATCGAAAAAGGCCCAGCCATGAACCACCTGCATATAGCGCGCGAATCCCATGCCGCCGAGTACGCAGTGGGCAATGCCACCGGCAAGATAGGTGATGCGTCGTGTGACGACGTAGGTGCCGACAATGCCACAGGCTAGACTCGCTAAGAGTCCGCCTAGCAGGGCGTGTTGCAGGAAGGTATGCTGGAGTAGGGCTTGAAAAAACTCAGCCATGTTGCTGCTCCTGATCATGCCGAACCATATGGACATGCTCGCCATACATACTGTGGATGATATTTTCATCCACTTCGCTGGTCGGATGCACATGAACCTGCCGGTTCACGCAAACCACGGTTTCAACATAGCTGGAGACAAAGCTGATGTCGTGGGTAACCACCACTACGGTCATATCCTTATTCAATTCTTGGAGCAGGTCATATAGCTCACGCTCCACATAGTCGTCCAGGCTTGAGGTCGGTTCGTCGAGCAAGAGGAGTTTCGGATTGGAGACGAGCGCTCGGGCAATGAGTACACGTTGACGTTGCCCACCGGAAAGCGCGGCGAGCGGCCGCTTCGCCAATTGAGCCATTCCAACTCGATCGAGCATGTCGAGCGCCGCCGTGCGGTCGCGTTTGCGATAGGGGCCAATGCCGCGAGTGATGCCTAACCGACCCATCAATACCACGTCGAGCGCAGTGACGGGGAACTTCGCATCGAGGCTCGCGTATTGCGGCAGATAGCCCATCCACTTTCGGCCCACTTCGGGGTCTTCGCCGAACACCAGCACCGTTCCTTCCTGTGGCTTAAGCAAGCCGAGCAGGAGTTTGAGCAGGGTGGTTTTTCCGCCGCCATTGGGGCCGACAATACAGACAAAATCCTTATCAAAAATCGATAAGTTGGCCTGCTCCAAAACGGGAATATGTCCGTAGGAAAAGTTTAGATTTTCGATTTGGATGGGATGTACGGGTTTCATTTTTCCAGAGCTTGGGCAATATGATCGGCGATCAGCCGCAGATTGGCTATGCTATCCTCCGCCAGCGGGTCCAGATGGATCACCCGTCCGCCCAGTGCATTAGCAATAGCTTCTCCACTACTGGAGGGGAATTGCTTTTGAACAAAGATCACTTTTACGCCATCGGCTTTGGCCTGTTCAATCAGCGTGGCTAGCTGGCGTGGAGAAGGGGCCTTTCCTTCCAGTTCAATCGGAATCTGTTCCAGACCGTAGGCCTCCGCAAAATAGCCGAACGATGGATGGAATACATAGAATCGACTCCCCTTGTGCGGACGGAGCTGCTCTCGAATATCCAAATCCAGACGGCGGAGTTTTTGCGCCAGATTTGCATAGTTTTTTTGATAAACTTCAGTGTTAACCGGATCAATTTTTTCCAGCGCTGCCGCAATATTTTTGGCAATGATGGCCGCATTTATCGGGCTCAACCAAACATGCGGATCCATTTCGCCGTGGCTATCGGCGCAGGTTGTATTGTGGTGTTTATGTGGCATGGCGCGCAGTGCAATGCCCGCATGGGTGGGCACAATAGAGAGTTCCGGGTAGAGCGGGGAAATCTTCTGAAGGAGTTTCTTTTCAAAAGGCTCACCGATGGTTAGCACCGCATCGGCCTCGGCGAGCCATGCCAGTTGCCGCCCCGTCGGAGCATAGGCATGTGGCGAGCGACCCTCGCTGACCAGCGCGTGAATCCTCACGTGCTCACCCGCAATGGCTTTGGCTAGGCCGACTTGCGGCATAATGCTGACAAAGACCACCGGTCGGCTATCGATTTCGCTGGAAACATGTATTTCCCCGCAGCCCGAAAGAAGCCCGATTATCAGAATGGAAAGAATAGCTTTCATCGCCGCTATTGATTGCCTATCCACCGCCGATTGACAACAACGTTTTACGCAAATCGGGCGAAGGGTCAGGGTCATTTTTATTGAAAACAGAGGTGGGCTGGCTCGAAAAAAGTGCGTACAGCGAGGGATTCTCGGCAGAGGGCGAGCTTCGTGAGTAAGAAAGTTGCAGTAAGCGGGCGCAGGACATTTGAGTTGTTGAGCCTCTCTCGGAGTTTGATCTACTTCGCAACTGAAGGGTGAATCCGTGGGAAATCTTCATCTCATGAAGGAGCTCGATGAGGGTCTTTATGCCCTTGATCGCTTCAATGGCCATCTTGTCCGTGAATATTCTTCGTTTTCATGCGTCCTTTATACTCATTTTAAGGATGGAGATTCCGCTTAATCCAGTGGTTCTAAAATTGGAGTTAGGCGCAACGAAGCCTTAGGTTGGTCTAGCGTGTGGTTCTCCGGCGTATCCTGGAGCGATTGGTTATCGGGTCATTATTTCCATTCCCAGACGTCGGAGTCACTAAGCCCCGTCTCAGTGATGGGCAACTTCGAATGCAGCCATTGTTTTGATGCGGTATCGTCTTTGAGGTACGCGTTCCAGAATCGTAAGCTGATTTGCTGGATCGCTGGATGGTGCCTTGGATTACGGCGTCTAGTTCTTCGGCCCTGACTATCGCTAAAGGTAAAGTGTTCAGCGCCTTCAAGAACCAACTGGTATTTGTCGCCCGCCGGCAAAGCAGCAAACACCTCGCGGCGGGTGGATGGTTTCTGCGTCGGGTCGATCGGGCTGCCATCTTTGGTGCCCGTCATACAGAGAATGGGTTTTGCCAGATGTCCGAAAGCCTGGGATGCGTCGATACCTTTTCCCCGCTGTGGACTCAGTGCAAGGAATGCGTCGATTCGTTCATCGGGAAAGCTCCGGCCAAAAGGATACTTGCGTCCCGCGACGGCGAGTGTCGAGACAGCGCCGAAACTGTAGCCACCCATGCCAATGTGTTTGAGGTTCAGTTTCCTGTAGAGCTGATGTCCGTCCTGCCTGTTCCAAATTTCAAGCTGGTCAATGACGAAAGACACGTCGGCAAATCGCTGCCGTGAACTTTGGGGGTTCGCGGCGGCTTTCAGTGCCGACCGTTGTTCGCCCGCTTGCGCCGACTTTCAGACTTCGTCGTCGCTGCCGGTGTGCTGAATAAACACTGCGACAAAGCCAGCGGCCGCCCAGGGGTGACCCAAAAATTTATTATTCTCACGAGACCCTCCCAGCCCATGCGAGAACAAAATAACAGGTTGAGGACTATCGATTTGGCCATGGTATACTTTGATTGGAACGGCGCGCTCACGTTGTTCGTCGACAGGTTCAAGTCGCAACTCACGAATAGAGCTCAGCTCGGCACAATAGACTCTAGGCGTCAGTAGCAATATCGAAATCACTATTCGGGATACTGAGGGGGATTTCTTAATCACGAGTCTCCTTTACACTATAAAGTTTGAGATGAGACTGAGTGCAAACGACCTCAACCTAATCGATGGGCATTGTTACGTTAGATCTTTGATTTCATTTGAAACCGTCCGCTCTGAAGTCATGGTGAACTTAGCTATTTCCATCTTTATTTTCCTCTGTTTTATTGAGGACTTTTACTCGTTGAAACGGGTGTGGCTTGAAAAATAACTCTGCTGAGACAGATTCTATATATGGCTTCGGAACACGTCGGTTAAGAATTCCGCACTACTGAAATAGGGGTCACAAAGGGGGTTGAACTTGAGGTCGTAGAATCGATCAGCGGTTTAATTGTTGGGTGACTCGGTAGAGTTCGGTAACGCCCCAGGCTTGGGCACCGCAGCCGCGCTGGGTGTGTGGTGTGTTGCCGTCGATCACTTCCGGTGATTGGCGTAGGCAGGCGTGGTTAAGCACCTCGGAGGCGCTCCCGAGGATGGCGAGTGCGGTTTTGCGGGCGGGCTCGCCATAGACTTTCACCAGCGCTTCGGCGTAGGAAGGGAAGGGCCAGGTCCAGGCTGTGCCGTTATGATAGGCCGGTTTGCGGCGGGTATCTTCGTCTCCGGTATAGTGTCCCCAGTAGGGGTTGTTCGGATCGTTGAGCGGCTGGCCGTTGTTGTAGACGGGGCAGGGGTGATGTACCGGCCGATCGGCCAGACTTCGGATGGCGCCGGGGATGAGTAACTGTTCGCAGGCGGTCAGAATATTTTTACAGAGGGCGGGGTTGGTTACCGCTCCGAGTGTAACGGCGAGCAGTTGGTTGGATCGCAGCGCATCGTCGACGGTGGCCTGTCGTGCGCCGGTTCCGGGGGATGCGGAGAGGCCGTCGGCCAGATAGGTAAAGTCGTCGGCTTCCACGAGAAAGAGTTCGGCGATCGATTGCTCCACGTGCTTCGCCCGCTGCGACCATTCGGGAGCCTTATCGATTTTAGCGAGCATGTTGAGGGCGTATTTCCATAGGGCCTGAATTTCAATGGGGTAGCCCTGGCGCGGCGTGCCGGCGGGGTAGTTGGTGTCCATCCAGGTGTAGTGCGAGGGGCTGAAGATGAGGCCGGAATCCTCGTCGAAGGTGATTCCGTTTGGGGTGCCGTTGATCAGCCCAGTGGCCAGCGAGACGAGAACGTCTTGTACCGTCCGGCCATCCCCGCAGTCGGTTTCTAAAAGGGTGTTGTTGCCTTGTACCTGCATCAGTTCATCGCAGGTGACATAAAGCCAGAGGGGAGCGTCGGAGGTTTCGCGGTTATTGTCATCATTCCCTCGGATCATATTGGGAATGGTGCCGCCTTTTTCATATTTGGCAAACTGGAGCAGAATATTTTGGGCTTCTTCCAATAGGCCCGCAGCAATAATTCCGCGCAGGCAAATCAGGGTATCGCGGCCCCAATCGAGAAACCATGGATAGCCGGCAATCACGGTCTGGAATTCATCGCGCTGTACGATAAATTGTTTCATGGCCAACTTCATGGCGTCTTCAATCGAGAGGGCTTCATGTGCAACGGAAAGGGTAGGCTTGGAAAAAGTAGGGGTTTTTCCGGTGCTGGCAACAAGCCTGGCAGTTTCGTTGCCCCGCAGTTCAATTTTAAAATATCCAGGGCTGAACAGGTCGGACTGCCCATCGATACCTCGGGCCTGGTCGACCGGATGTTCAATTTGGTAGTACCATTCGGGTTCGGCATGGAATTCGCCCCCCACCAGCTCCAGCTTTAGTTTGCGATCGTGCGCCGGTTCAAAAGAAAATCCCGTAGCGGTGGGTTGGATGACCTGTGGCCAATGCGATTCCGGTCCAGTCGCGGCTTTAGTGACTTCGTGATTGCACCGGTCTTCAATATCGGCGCGTAGGATGAGCGTGATTGGACGTTTGTTTGCGAGGTGTTCCGTATCCTTGCCGGCATCTTCACGCAGGAAGCTGAGTTGAATGGCGTTGGTGTCGGGATGGAGCTGGAGAGTGACTTTGAGCGGAATCAGTTGGCCTTCCCCGACGGGTACGGAAAAATTCCAGATTACGGTTCCATCATCGGCGACCGAAAACTGTTTTTGACAATGCAGCGAGAGTTCGTTGGAATAGTCGCGGCAGACGACCCAAGCTCGGCAGCGAGTGAGCAGGGTATGGCGGTCGACCGGAACTTCGCCGTGCAGGTTGGCGATCAGCAGGCCGTCGTATTTACTACGCAGTTCCGCCCAACCAATGCGGACTTGCGAGAGTGCCCCGTGCTTATTTGTGCAGACGGCATAGCGATTACGATCATGCACTTCGCCGGCGCGACAGGTCGTAATGACCGTTGCATTTTCTATTTCGCACAAGTGCAGAATGGGCGACTCGGCCCGTTTGATTCCATCCGCTTCAAAGACCGTTAACTTGAGGGTAAGCGTTTGGTGCTCACCCGGGGTTTCTAGTGGGCTGAACAGGGCAAATATGGTTCCGTCTGCTTGAGTCATTGATTTTTCATGGGCCAACGTTTCGCCGGTTTTAGTTTTAAGTTCGGCCACAAAACGGGCGTCTGCTCTAACCCATAAAAGGTGCCCGGGGGGGAGCAATACGGTGCGGCGGGTGTCGCGCGGCCATTGCCAAGTCGTCACGATTGGGGCGCCATCCGCCCGCTCTTCGCAATAGGCTTTTGGGTTTTCAAGAAAGGCCTCGGTATTCCATTTTATGTTGCCTTGAAGCTCCATGGCTGTGGCCCGTTGAACTTGCTCGGCGCTACGCATCGATCCTTGGAACGGTGTTTCTAAGGTGTCGAATATACGATTAATCCAGTCGGGTTGATCGGTGATGCACAGGACTTCGCCGGGCTGAAGCGAGTACGTGTTGTCGACCGAGTGGATGGGGTTTGAAGAAAGTAGATCCGTTTTAAATGCCGCAAAATCGCCCTGCCACTGCACGTGGCCTTCAGATGCGGTATTAAAGTTGGCAAGGATGAGCAGGCGGTGTTTGCCGGACACATCCGTCCGGAGAATAGCGGTCGAATTATGGTGGCCGTGGGTGATGAGTTTTACGGTGGACCCCGCGTGGAAGGCGGGGTGAATTTCAAGGAGGGCGTGGATGCGGCGAATCCACTCGATCTGGTTCGTTTCGGCACGCCAGTTTAGCGAGTGAGCGTTGTGGACATTAATCTGTTCTTCGGCAAACCATTCAACGCCATTGGAGAAACCGGAGGCGCCGTTACTCGCGGTCAGCGCGCAGAAGGCGGTGCGCAAGCGCGCGAAGGTATGGGAATGGGCGGCGAGGCGGCCGTTATCGTGGGTCTCTGAAAAGTGGATGAGATTACCTTTCGATTCCGAGACGCGAATGGACTCGGGGAGGTAGCTATCGACTTGCGCCTGATCGTGGTTTTGGAAGATTTCGGAGTAGGCCCAGTTCATACCGGAATCGGCGAGCAGGCTTTCGGTAACGTGTTTGTGGCCACCGAGCCCTTCAAGCATAAAAATCGTATCGGGATATTCCATGCGAACCTTAGCGATGATGTATTCCCACGCTTCAAAAGGCACCTTATAACCTGCATCGCAGCGGAACCCATCCACGCCTTTTCGGCACCAAAAGAGAAAGACATCGGCCATATATTTCCAAAGATCGCGGTGCGAATAATCGAGTTTGGAGAGGTCTTCCCAGAGAATGCCCCAGGCGCCGGGCGACATAAATGAGCCGTCCGCGTTATGGTGGAACCACTCGGGATGGGTGACTTGCAGGTGCGAGGCCCATCCGGTGTGGTTGATCGGCATGTCGAGATAGAGCCGGGCATTGCGCTGGTGGACTTCATCGACGAGTTCCTGGAATTGGTCGAGAGGGGTCGTTTGCTTGTCGAATTCGGCGAGCGAGGGGTCGGCATCCAGTAGATCCATGACGGCAAAGGGGCTACCAAAGCGCCCCATGCGAGCGTAGGTGGTCGGGGTGGGGTGGATCGGCAGGAGCTGGATAATTTTGCACCGCAGGGTGCCGACAATAAAGTCGAGTTCTTTAATCAGATCGCGGAAGGTTCCGGCGGGTGGAATGACGGCGTATCCGGCATCATCGAGTTGACGGACGGCAGGCTCTTCTTGGGGGGCGACCGCGCCCTTATATTTTGCCTCGCCGAAGAGGCGGACGAAGGCGGTATACATGGTGTTGCTGGAGCAGGTTTCTGCGGGTTCAACCTTGAGCACAGAATTACCGCCTTCGGGCCAGAGAATGGTTTCGCTGCCCTCGGCGATGAAGTAGGTTTTGGCCTCGAAGCGGCCAACGCCGAGTAAGGGTAGGGTGAGGGTAAAGTGGCCGTCGCGGAATTCCATGGGTAGGTCGTGCCAATCGCGCGACAGCGGCGGTAGCCCTTGTTCAGCGTGCAGGATAATTTCGGTGTGGCGGATGTGCGCGTGACCAATGTTTGAGCGCAACCATGCTTTTCCGTTTTTCCCCGTATGGTTTTCGAGCGTGAAGGTGAGGGTATCGCCGTGGAAATGGATGGAGTGTTCGCCGAGGGCGGGGTGCTGGTTCAGGGTGCCCATATTAAAGCCTTGTTCGTTAATTTTTAGCGCTACGCCATGTGGTAAATCCCGCTACGAATAGAAGGATTCCAAAGGCGATTAAGAGGGCATTGCGGAGGTTCATTCCTTGTTGAAAGGCCACCCAGCCCATCGCAATAATGACGACTCCGAGTACGAGTAGGCTGACGCCCATCCGTCGAATTTCCGATTGCTGTTTTTTCTTCGGTGAGGTCATACGGCTATTTCTTTTTGGGTTTTACATAGATAGTTTTAGAATTTGTATTGCCAGGGTTTTTTCGCCGTTCAATTTCGAAGAGACCGATTGCTTCGAAGAGTTGGGATAGGGTTTGATAGCCAGAACTACGGGGATCAAAATCAGGCTGTTGCCGCTTGATAAGGCTTCCGCAACCACCCAACGAAGCCCATCCCTCGTCGTCGGCATATTCAATTACGGCGTTGCGTAGGAGGTTAACTAGTGTTCTGTCGCACTGCAGTTGTTGTTTGGCCTTTTTCTCATTTGGCTTGTTCACTCCCTTTTTGGCCGGAACATTCTCCTTCTCCGCGTCAGTCACCTTCAGGATTTTGGTCGAGATAAAGTCGTCACAGGCATTGCGGAAGGCAATCGGTGTTTTGTCTTCTCCTACGCCGAAGACATAAACCTGCGACTCTTTTAGTCGTGAGGCGAGTTTGGTGAAGTCGCTATCGCTGGTGACGAGTGCGAAGGCATCGAACTGTTCGGTATAGAGCAGGTCCATTGCATCGATGATCATGGCGGCATCGGAGGAATTCTTCCCTTGAGTGTAGGAAAACTGCTGGACAGGGGTAATGGCGAGTTCGTTGAGCGGCTGCTTCCAGTTTTTAAGATGGGTACTGCTCCAGTCACCATAGGCCTTTTTGACGGCGAGGTGACCGTGTTTCGAGAGTTCCGCGAGGATGGCACCCATCACGCTGTGTTGCGCATTCTCGGCATCGATCAACACGGCAATTTTTTTGGAAGAATCAATATCTTTCATAAAATACTCCTAAATGAACGGAAGGGTACTGACAATGCGGGTTTCATGCAAGAGTGGGTGTTCTCTGATATTGTCTGAGCCTACTCCACGAGGTTAGCCCACTCTTCGAGGTCGGGTTCGAGGTAGGCGTGTTCAAGCAGCTCTTCCGCCCAGTGGTGTTCGGCTTTGGCGAGGTGGCGTAGCAGGCGGACCGTCATGACCTGAACGGCGGGGACCTCCGACCAGAGTGAATTGTTCAGGCAGCGCCAGTGGGCGGGGATCATTTTTTTTGGGACAAGAATCTGTTTCTGACATTCCTCGCAAATGAAGATGCAACCCTCCAGATAGGGTTCTTCTTCTAGCGGGAGCAGTTCGTAGGTTTCGAGCTTGGTGCCGCTTTTTTCGCAGAGCTCGCACTTGGAGCGGGAACGCCGGACGAGATCCTTCGCAAAACGCGAACGTATATTCTGTCGATGAAATTTTCCCTGAAAGCCTTTGGACATGATGGATACATCTCCTTTTAAATACGGGAGTAACCATAGAAGTTTTAATTCCAATGTCTGGAAAAAAACGGATTTAATTCACTACCATCCCATAGAGGATACTACCGTGCTAAAGTGGTTTAAGGAAGTGCGATTGAGGACTGGTACCTTTTTCCTGACCCCTTTTTTTGAAATTGCACATTTGTAAGATCGGCCATGTCTATTATAAAATCCCCAGTGCGCTATTTGCGCGGAGTATGCGAAGCTTACGTCTTATTTTTAATTAAAGAAGATGCGCTCTGAATGAATTGATGCTGCCGCATTTTGATTGTTATGCTGGCAAGTGTGTTATTAGGGAACATTCGGCCTAGGGGATGTAGAACGATGAAAAAAAAGCCAAAAAAAACAGCCTTTAACCAAGGGGATGCCCAAAGCGGTCGTGTTGAGTCTTCTGATCCATGGGAGGGTCGTATTTTTCGACCAAGGTGAATTATGTTGTTCATTCAGGAGGTATCTGCGGTATTAAATAAAGTGTCAGTTTTTAACAAGCGGGGTATCCAGTTAGCACAAGTCAAAGAGCGAATTGCCCCGTATGCTGTGGTTTGTCTAACCAGACCCCCGCAATATATAGTACCTATTTTAAAGAAAGAAGGCGTTATTTTGAAACAAGTTTCTAGATGGATCGTGAGGGTACTGGTGTTGGCTTCGGTAGGAGCGCACGGGGCGAATCAACCGAATATTTTAATTTTGCTCGCAGACGACATGGGGTATGGCGAATTAGGTGCCTACGGACAGAAGGTCATCCGAACCCCTTATCTGGACGCGCTCGCAGCTAAAGGAATGCGATTTACCGATTTCTATGCAGGGTCATCGGTTTGTTCGCCATCGCGCGGAGTGTTGATGACCGGGATTCATGCGGGAAAAGCGACGATTCGAGGGAATAAAGGGTTACTTTCATCTGATGGACTTTGGGACCGTGTTCCGCTCAAGAAAAGTGAAGCAACGCTCGCCGAAATGCTGAAAGAAGCGGGATACCAGACGGCCTTTGTCGGGAAATGGCATTTAGGTATTCCGGAGGATGTCTCAACCTGGGCCGCTGGGCGTGGATTCGACTTTGCCGTACAAGAGCAGTGGGGGGAGAAAGCAGAAGGAGGCGAGTTTGATGAACGAGACCATTGGGTTAATGGTCGAGAAAGTTCTATCTTCCACGATTACACTCAACACGACTGTTTAGATGAATTCCGAACCGATATTATTCTAAAATTCTTGGATGAAGAGCGCGATCCAGAGAAGCCCTTATTTTTGTTTATGTCTTACCGTAGTCCGCACGCACATGAGTTTTTTTTGCGCGAGAAAGAACTCTATAAAGACGAAGGCTGGCCGGAAATCGAACGCCGCCATGCGGCACGCATTACCATGCTGGATGCGCAGATCCAGCGCTTGCTCAATAAATTGGAGCAGATGGTAGAGCTGGAGAATACCTTTATTCTTTTCACCAGCGACAATGGTCCTCATCGTGAAAACGGACATGACGAAACCTTCTTTAACAGCTCGAATGATTTGAAGGGCTATAAGCGCGACATGTATGAAGGTGGAATCCGAGTTCCGGGCATCGTCTATTGGCCGGGAAAATCAAAAAAAGGTGTGACGGATTATCCGGCCACTTTTTACGATGTGATGCCGACGCTGGCTGAAATTGCTGGAATCAAAGTGCCAAAACAGACCGATGGCCTCTCTTTCCTTCCGACTGTATTAGGCAAAAAACAGCCCGCACGTGATCACCTCTACTTTGAGATTCAGGCCTCAGTAAAAGGATGGAATGCGCGTGGGTTTCGGCAGGCGGCTCGAATGGGAAAATGGAAGGCCGTCCGGTATGGCGCAACGGGTACAACAAAACTTTTCAATCTGGAAGATGATCTGTACGAGACAACGGATATGAGTCGGGAATACCCTAAAATTCTTGAACGCATGGAAGATATTCTGCGTGCGGAAAGTGTTAAAACAAAAAACTATCCCTATTCAGGCGGGCCGAGCTCATCATCGAGTTCCACGCTTTAAAAGGAGGCACACATGAAAATAAAATGTTTTTTGCACGGCCTATGGATTGTCCCGCTCATGGCATGCTCTGCACTGGCTGAACGAACCACAACTGTTTTAACGGAGGGATGGACGTTCAAAAAAGGAGCGCAGATCGATGCGTTTAAGCCGGCGTTTGACGACTCGGAGTGGGAACAAGTAGTGGTTCCGCACGATTGGGCCATCACGGGGCCATTTGATAAGGAGATCGACAAACAAATCGTTTTAATTGTCCAGAATCAGGAGAAAAAAGCGACTGAAAAAACGGGGCGGACGGGTGCTTTACCCCATATCGGAGAGGGG
>JAJRRI010000039.1 GCA_024279685.1 Verrucomicrobiota bacterium
ATCCATTCCGATTGTATTACGTTGTTTCATGTCCGGTCTCCTTTTGCACCTTGAGTGCGGTTTTGTTTGTTGAGCGTGATTTTATCACAGCTCGTATGGAGGCCGGACACCTCTCTCAATTGCCTTCTCATCCTATCTACCATTTTCTGGAACATACTGAATAAAGTATAGATATCGCTAACGGTAGGCATTATATCACCGAAGATAATCTATAGACCTTCGTGTTGATCTAGATGAGGTAAGAACGGTAGAGTCATTGCTATGAAACGAATTAAATTCTCCTTCAATCCTTTGCTGTTGATCAGACTATCTCCTGCGCTTTTGTCCGTTACGCTTCTTTTTTTCGCGGGGTGTGCGAACATTCCGGAATATCCGTATAAACCGGTGAGCTATAGTCTCGCACCTGCCGAATCAGGGGGGTTGGCGGAGGCCAGCCATAGGGTGATGAAAAAGGCGGAGGACGGCGAGTCGGCCTTTATGCTGATCCGCAATAATGAAGATGCCTTACGCTGGCGCTTAGCGTTGATTGATTCGGCGCAGCAAAGCATCGATCTTCAAACTTATATTTGGTCGAACGATGAGAGTGGGCGGCTGGTACTGAGCCGGATTTCTGCGGCGGCGGAGCGGGGGGTACAGGTGCGACTTCTCATTGATGATATGCCGAAGGATTGGTCGGACGAGAGTACGGCACTGGTGGCGCGAATTACAAATATTCAACTACGACGGTTTAATCCTGGGCGGGTCCGGAAAGGAGCTGTTTCACGCCTATTTCAGATGAGCACTCAGTTCAAGGCGCTTAACCGTCGGATGCATAATAAACAGATGGTTGTGGATGGACAGTGGGGAATGATTGGCGGAAGAAATATTGGAAATCCCTATTTTGGATTAGCTACGGCATATAATACCCGCGACCTGGATTTACTGATTACCGGCGCTGTGCTTCCGCAAATGGCCCATGATTTTGATGCGTATTGGAATGCCGATGCCGCCTATCCCGGTGAGGTGATGTCGGACCAATTATCGGATAAAAAAATACGGAAAATACGGAATAAATTTAAACTCGCCGTGATAGAGGATCGAAAACTGTTTACGCAGACGCGTATTCCGCCAGATCCCATCGACTGGAGGGATGAGTTTGCCGCATTATCCGATCAGATGGTGATGGGAACCGCACAGTTGTTGAAAGATTCACCGGAAGTGAAAGGCGATCGCGGGGTTCGATTGGTGGATCAAATTAATGAGACTGAGGCTATGATCGAAGTTAAATATCAGTCCTGTGTTATGACCCCCTATATGATTCCCTCTAAGGAAATGCTGGCGGATATGGCGCGGAAGGTCGAGGGGGGACGCCGTATTCGAATTCTGGTTCCGGCCATGGAGTCAAATAATCATACCATGGTCCACAGTTACTATAAAAAATATCGAAAGCAGCTTCTGGATACTGGGGTGGAGCTCTATGAATTTCGCGCCCAGCCTTCGGCAGAATTCCGGGCCGCTAGCGATACCTCACCGGTTGAAGCCGATTTTATTTCACTGCACACGAAGGCCTTTGTACTCGATGATCAATGGGTGCTGATCGGATCGCTTAATGTTGACCCACGCTCCATTCAGATCAATACGGAACATATGCTGTTGATTGACTCCGCGGAGTTGGCCGCTCAGCTATTGGGCGATTTTGAACGTATGATCGCTCCAGGAAATGCATGGACTGTCACACGTAATGAAAAAGGAAAGCTACGTTGGACTTCGGGTGAAGATGTTCGAAAATACCAGCCAGCGCGAGGGTTTGGGCAACGGTGTTCCGATTTTTTCTGGCGACTTATACCCGTTGAGAGTCAACTTTAGTATTCAGAGCAACGGCTCGTTTTTTTAGATGAGGCTATAGTTTTTTGATCTTGTAGCTTCGACCTTTAATCTTCGACTCACTTAGTTTTTTCTCCGCCCGGGTCGCGGCGGATCGGGCCACGGCGACATAGGAGATGAAATCCATGACATCAATTTTTCCGACCTCTGATCCTTTTATCCCACCGGCTGCGGTTAACGCGCCAAGAATATCGCCGGCTCGTACTTTTGCTTTGCGTCCGCCGGAAATAGATAAAGTGACATGTAAGGGGCGCGGAATCGTCTTCGCGGTGGGGCGTATCTCTCCGAGCGATTTAGCCTTAAGAGTAGACGACTGATACGCATTGATTTGCTTGAGCTTTCCCTGCTCGCGTTCCCCGCAAAGGCTCAGGGCAATCCCACGCTTTCCGGCGCGGCCGGTTCGCCCAACCCGATGTACATAGACATCGGGAGGCGGAAATTCATAGTTGATCACCACCGGTAGATCCTTGATATCGAGCCCTCGCGCGGCCACATCGGTTGCAATTAATACGGAACAGCTTTGATGTTTAAACTGGATCAGAAGATCTTCCCGATGGCGTTGGTCCAGATCTCCATTGAGGGCGATCGCGCTGATTCCCATATTTTTGAGGAACGCCCGAACTTCAAAAGTGCTTTGTTTAAAATTACAGAACACCACCGCGGAGGTTGGTTGGTGTTCCAACAATAGGGTTTTCAGCCCCTCAAGCTTATCCTCCGGCGCGCAGCGATACACGTGCTGTTCAATATCTGTCGCGCCGTCCGGCTCATCCACCGTAATTCGCTGAGGATCGCGCTGTAAATGGTCGCTGAGCTCTTGAATATTCTTTGGAAATGTTGCCGAAAAAAGGAGGGTTTGTCGTTTTTGAGGCAGCACACGGGTAATTTGTTTCAGTTCCTTGATAAATCCCATGTCGAGCATCCGATCCGCTTCATCCAACACCAATAGCGAGAGGTTCCGCAGTACCAGCGATCCCCGCTCAACCAAATCCGCGACCCGCCCCGGCGTGCCTACCACAATATGCGCGCCTTTTTTGAGCGCCTGTTTTTGAAGGCTTGCTGCCTGCCCGCCATACAATATAGCGAGCGTGATATTCTGCCGATGGCGTGCGATTCGCCGCAGTTCGGTGGCGACCTGAATGCTTAATTCGCGCGTTGGACAAAGCACCAGCACTTGGGTAGATGGAAGGTTTAGATCAAGTCGGGCGAGAAGCGCCAAGGCGAAAACAGCCGTTTTTCCACTCCCTGTTCGAGCCTGAGCAATCAAGTCTTCACCCGCCAACGCTCTCGGAAGTGCGGCCACCTGAATGGGCGTCATATTGTGATAGCCCAAGCTATCGAGATTGGAACGTTGTTCGGCGGATAAAGGGAGTGTGGAAAAGGATCGTGGGTTCATGCATTGATCCTACCCCGCGCGATTCATGAATAAAACTGAAATGAGAGGGAAGGGCGAAAAAATCATCCCCGACAAACATCAGGCTTCGTAAAGCGGAATGATTTTTAAAGCGTTTGAGTGGTTGAGATTTAATCCAGTTTTCTTGCCATCTATTTTAGGTTTTGCCACACTTCGGTGTTTTCTGAGGATGTACTTATTTACAGGAGCTGAATGGACGCACTAAGAGAACTCTTTAAGATGATTTCCGATTCGAGTGAACTTGGTCCGTTTCTTGTAATTAGCATTCTGGTGCTGGCGGGTTTTGTTGGCGGTTGGATCGCTAAACTCATCAAACTTCCTCATGTGACGGGCAATATTCTGGGCGGTATCGTAGTGGGCCCAGCCTGTTTGGGGTTGATCGGAACGCACGAACACCTTCACGATCTACAACCGGTCTCTACCTTTGCCATGAGTCTGGTGGCGGTGAGCATTGGTGGGCACCTTTCCTATCGTCGTATCCACAACTCGCTACGTCGTATTATTTCTACATCCCTGCTGGAAGTGGGGTGTACGATAGCGGTCGTTATCACGATTGCCCGTCTGTTTCAGATGAGCTGGCCCATGACCCTTCTGCTGGGTGCGATTTCGGCGTCCACCGCTCCGGCCACCACGATTGCACTAATTCGAGAAATGCGGGCCAAGGGACCCTTCGTGAAAACCTTAATTTCAGTGGTCGCTCTCAATAACATTTTTTGCATTTTACTGTTTGTCATGATGAGTACTTTTGTTTCTGCTTATTTTGAGAGTGGTGAAGCCGCTGGGAAAATCGACGAAGCCCTTCTTCTTTCCGGCTACCACCTGTTTGGAGCGCTAGCACTCGGTCTCGGGGCTGGGTGGATTAGCAAAATACTGGTGAGTAAACCCAAATTCCACGATTTCAGCACCATCCTGTTGGCGATTATGGTCTGCGATGGTCTGGCGGCCTATCTGGGTCTTAGCCCCCTGTTAGTTAACCTCTTTTTCGGCGTGTACCTCGGAAATAGCACTCAGGTTGCAGCAAAACAACTGACCACTCTCGTTCCGCTTGAACCCATTCTCTACGTCTGTTTTTTCACTCTGGCTGGTGTTTCGCTACACCTCGACGCGATGTTGGCGGTAGGTGCGTTAGCAGCAATCTACATCTTCGCCCGTATTCTCGGAAAAAGTCTGGGAGCGGCTTTGGGCGGTATTCTTGGAAAAGCCTCGCCACGGATTTGGAAAAATATGGCTTTTGCCCTTTATCCGCAATCGGGCATTGCCATTGGCTTAGTCGTTTTGTTAGGAACCGAAACCTCAATTCCTGAAGAGATACGTCAGGCGGTCGGTGCCATTATTCTTGCGGGCGTAACGATCACTGAGATCATAGGTCCGTTCTGTACCAAGGCCGCGCTTGCTCGCTCGGGTGAAGCGGGCCTCGACCGCCAACGGTTGGTAGAATTTCTTTCCGAAGAATTCATTACCGTCGATCTCCAGGCCAAGGATAAGTGGGATGCTATCCGCCAATTGGTGGCGTTTCTCAAGCGCACGCATCGAGTCGAACATATGAGCGAAGAGGAACTCTGTCAGATCATTGTCAAACGTGAAAAAGAAATCTCCACGGCGATGGGGTGTGGAATAGCCATCCCACACGGGCGCATCTCGATGGGGCCAGCCATTCACGGGGTAATGGCCATTTGCCGCGATGGACTTGATTTTGATGCCCCAGATGGAGAGCCCGTTAAATTAATCATGCTGATTGTTACTCCAGAAGATAAAAAGGATATGCACTTGAAGGTACTATCGAGTCTATCCGCCATGGTTTCGGATGAAACCATCCGCAACCGAATTATTGCCGCAATTAGTCCTGAGGATGCCATGGAAGTTATCGAGAGCAAAGAGGCACGCGGCTATAACTATTTTCTCGATTAGGCGCGTTCAAGATACCCTAGCCCAGTTCTCGGTTGAGGCGTTTGATTTCGGTCCGCATTTTTTCGAAGACCTCAGCCTTGTAGACACGGACGCTCGTAGTGGAAATTCCAAGTTTTTTGGCGATGTCCTTGGTATCAATTTCCTGTGAGACCATTTTGAAGACGTTTTGTTTGGTTTCGTAAATCTCGCCCTTGATGTTTTCCCAAGCGAGATTGGTAATGTGCAGCACCCATTCCTCGCGGGCAAGATTTTCAAGGTCGGGTAGCACCTGGTCCTCGATGTTGAGATACTGTTCTTGATATTCGACGGAGTCGCGGCCAGTGATAAAGTTTTTCTTGGTGCGGAAAAAGTCGCGGACGGTATTGCGGGTCATGGCGGCGAGCCAATTGTGGAATTTCCCCTTGTTTTCATTGTATTCAAAGTCCTCTATTTTCTGCCAAACTTTAGTGAGAACGGCTTGGCTTATGTCCTCGGCATCGTGCTGGTTAAGGCCCATTCGAATGATTAAACTGAGGATGAAACCTCGGTAGATGCTCTCGAACTCAAGCCACGCCTTGGTGTTCTCGGTATTCTTGAGCTTGGCCAGTAGCGTGACTCGGGTCGGATTGTATTGTTCTTCACTCATTCGTTGGTATAGATCATGATGACACCGCGGTTGGCCAGGGCGCGAATCGTGGGGTTGTCTTTAAATTTTTCAGAGATGGTGAGCGAGCGTAAGTCGCGGCACCAGATGAGGTGTTGTGAGATGGACAGCCCTTCAATATGGCTAATATCGAGTGCGGTTAGTTTGGGGTATTTTACGATGTTGGATAAGTTGCGAATGCGCGTGTGGCTAATGTCGAGCACCTGTAGGCCCGTCATTGGGTCGAGTGTAAATAGATGGTTGAGCGCGGTTCCCGAAAGATAGAGTTCTTTTATGCGACCTTCGGTCAGGACTTTGAGATCGGGGAACCCGATATTGCTTAGGTCGAGGCGGTGGATGTTGAGCCCGCATAAGGGTGAAAGATCATCAAGGTTCGGGTTTTGACTGAGATCGATTTCCCATCCTTTTCGGATACGGCCTTCCATGAAAAATGAAGGATTTCGATTTTAGGATTAAGTACTTTGAGCGATTCGGCCAAGGCGGGGAAGTGGGGGGTGGGATTGAAGGGCGTTCGGTTGAGATGGTAGAAAAGGCGAGGGATGCTATCCGCCATGTCATGGTTCTGAAAGTCTCGTACCAGTTGGGGTATCTCTGGGTCAGAAACGGGTTCGGCATCTTTGTATCGTTCGGCGAGCCGGAGGAGGCTGGAGGGTTGGTCGGAGAGCATTCCCCACGCCGTATTAAATTTCTGCTGGCTGAGAAGTATTCGGCTCTTTTGAATCCATCCATCTTCGATGGATGGGTCGAACGCGAGGCCGGTATTGAGCGCCTGTTCTGCGGCAGCAAACGCATAGGCTTTCTCTTCGCGTGCCATGAGGTTGAGATAATCGGGAGCCACTTGTTTGGCCGTGGTAGCGATGTAGTCGTTTTTTTCCTGAAGTGTGGCGAGGGCTTCGAGCGCGACCTGTTCGCTTTGCTTTATTTTTCCGAAACTATTGACCAGTACGATCGCGATTATCGCGGTCGATGCGGCAAGTAGACCCACCGCCATTTTATGACGCTTCACGAGCCGCGCAAGGTGCGTAAAAAAAGTTGGGTTTTCGGCACGGGTGGCAAATCCGTCTTGGAATTGGTGGAGGTCGCGGATGAGGGCGGAGACGGTGGCGTATCGTTCCGTAGGATCGGTTTGCATCGCCTTTCTAACCATAGCGGAGAGGGCGACGGGAATCTTCTGTCCGGGATTCCGTTTTGCAGGATCCGGAACTTCACCGCGCACGGTTTTCTGGAGAACTTCTTGGGTCGTTTTTCCTTCGATGGGGCAGTGGTGAGTCAAAATTTCGTAGAGAATGGCGCCGAGCATGTAGACATCCGTCTGGAAATTAACATCGTTCGTCGTGCCCTTGGTCTGTTCTGGAGCCATATAACCCGGTGTTCCTCCCACGATATCCCGAGGTTTTGTTTTTTCGGTCGGATCATCGGGATGGGTAACGAGCAAGGCCAATCCCCAATCGAGTACATGGACGTCACCAAATTCCCCAACGATAATATTTGAAGGTTTGAGGTCGAGGTGGATCACGCCCTTTGTGTGGGCATAGTCGATGGCATTACAGACCTTCAGAAAAATTCCAAGCAGGCGTGTTCGGGTGTATTTACTGGCTTGATTTGAACGTAATTTGCTTAAGATTTCTCCGAGGGTTTCTCCTTTAAGCGCCTTCATGGTGAAGTAGGGATTCCCATTTTCATCGATCGCAATATCGTAGACGGGAATAATATTAGGATGTTGCAGATTGGCGGTCAGGCGCGCTTCATAAAGAAAGGCCTCGATTTCTTTAGCCGATGCAATTTTTGAATCTTGAAACAACGCCATCGCCACTTTGCGGGCGGTACGATGATCGTCCACTTCCCAGATGGCTTTCATACCGCCTTCGTTGAGCTTCTTGCAGGGCGTATAGCGATCCTCTGGCTTCCCATCCATTAGGACCTCGCGGTCGGCCAAGGAACTCTGGTGCAGGTCTTCGCTAAAAAGGATCTTTTCTGTGTCTGAAAAAACGATGTCGTCCGCAAATAGATTCGCGTTAGAAATCTCGCGCTTCGGCGCTTTCCTTTTCTTCGGCGCTTTCCTTTTCTTCGGCGCTTTCCTTTTCTTCGGCGGGTCGTCGGGTTGATCCATGACAGGTCCAGAGGTTGGAGATTGCCGCAGACCATACCACCGCCGCCGCACGGGAGCAATCTAGGAAAATAGGCGTTCGGTCGTTTCCCAATCGAGGCATTGATCGGTGATGGAGAGACCGTATTTTAATTCGGGTGTAAGCTTTTGATTCCCTTCCTCAATGAAACTTTCGACCATTGCTCCGGTGATGGGGCAATTGGGGTTTTTCCGTTGATTAAGGATATCGTTCCATACCTTGACTTGATTACGCACCACTTTGCCGGCATTGGCATGAGAACAGTCGACCATGATCGAAAGATCGAGCTTTGACGTCTCAAGTTTGCGGGCCGCATAGGAGACTTCAGGAGCCTCGAAATTGGGCTGCTTATCGCCGCCGCGCAGTACAAGGTGAGTGTTCGGGTTCCCGGTGGTTTTTACAACGGCAGTTTGACCGTTCTGGTCAATTCCTAAGAAGCTATGCGAGGTGCTGGACGATTCAATGGCATTAATGGCAATTTGAACATTTCCATCGGTCGCATTTTTAAAGCCGACCGGCATAGACAGGCCGCTGGCCATTTCTCGGTGGGTTTGCGATTCGGTGGTGCGCGCGCCGATCGCCGACCAGCTGACCAGATCAGCGGTGTATTGCGGAACGATGGGGTCAAGAAATTCCGTGGCAATCGGTAAGCCAAGTTTTGCAATATCAAGCATCAGTTTTCGAGCGGCATACAAGCCATGTTCCATATCGCACGAGTTATCCAAATAGGGGTCGTTGATAAATCCTTTCCAACCAATGGTCGTCCGAGGTTTTTCAAAATAAACACGCATGACGATGAAATAATTTTCTTTCACCCGCTCGGCCAGCTGGGCCAACCGCTCAGCATAATCGAGCGCCGCAACGGGATCGTGGATCGAACAAGGGCCGATGATAACCAGCAGGCGGTCGTCCTTCAGGTGGATGATATCGCGCACGGCCTGGCGGTCGGCCAATACTTTTTGGGTTAGTTTATTATCTAACGGAAGATATTTTTTAAGCTGAGTTGGGCTCACCAGCTTCGTTAGATTCTTTACGCGCAAGTTATCGGTCAAATGGGTTTCGTTTTTCATAATGCGGGGGAATTAATCATAGAACTTTAGGGATTGGAAGTATCTTTTATTTTGCATTTCAGAATACGTTCTTGGCGGTCGCGTAGAATTTCCTTGTTGGTTCGAACTCCATACGGATCACGGTAGGGGAGGCCGCGAGTCGTTTTTTGGATGAGTTCGAGTTCCGCAGTGGGAAGGGGGGTGTCGATATCCGCCGCCCGTAGAGCCGCAAGGGTTCCGCCACGTTGCCGTCCGACCGGATGGGTTTCTCCTACAAAAAACCGGCTTCCAATAAGCCAGCCCGTACCGGGATTGCCGCGCAATAGGTCAATAGAACAGCGTTCGGTTTCATCACAACTTTCAGTTTATGAAAAAAATCGACCGTCCATAACTCACTATTGCGTTGTGTGGAAAAAGCGTCGAGAAAGACGAGGTTGTAGGAGGCCTTGGCTAGATGCGTTACGGTGTAACGTGCGTCGCCCCAATGAAGACGGCAAGAGGTATTCGATATTTGGCAGGAGGGGTTGGAATGAAGTTGGCTCAGGCATTTTTTCCAGTCAAATGTGTCGGCTTCAAATGATTGAATTTGATGGGAGGCTTGGCCCACCACCCGCCGATCCATCTCTAGGGCGGTAATACTGAGTTCGCTCGTTTCTCCGATCGCGCTATTGATCGCCGCAAGGCTGTTGTATCCCAATCCAAAGCAGACATCCAAAAGGTTTACATTCCCCGCGGCCAGTCGCTGCTTAAATTGGCTGGGAATAATATATTTCTCTTCGGCCTCTAACCGTGCACCGGCGGGCGTGTGATAGTGCTCTTTATATTCTTCATTCCAGAAGGTAATCGAGCCGTCGGCGGTTTCAACTTGTTTTAATGTAGACGGAGCATCCTGTTCCGTTACGTCGGCTCGGCTCGGGAACGGTGCGTGTGCAACGGAGCAGGATGCTCCGTCTACATTAAACAGATCGCCCTGTTGCCATTCGCGGCAGGTCATCTGTCGAACCACATAGTCGCGGAACTGTCCTTTAGCCAGGTTCCACTTTGGGGCAATAAGTTCTTCATCGAGCGTGTCGGTAGTGAGTCGCATGATGGGGATGTTGGGCGGCATACGCCGGATAAAGTCCATCAGGTGTTCGGCAAAATCGTGCTCCATCAGAACGGGGAGAGGGGTGAGTGCATGCTCCATCGCCAACGTTGTGCCGCGTTCAATATGCAGGTTATGAATCTTGACGGCATTGATGGGTAGGGCGGCAAGCGTGTCGGCCGTTTGTTGAAAATCTTCCGCGGTTTCGCCGGGCAAGCCGAGGATCGCATGGACGGCGACTTTGATCCCTAATTCATTTAGTTTTTTGATGGCGATTTCACCCGAGGCCCAGTCGTGGCCGCGATTGATGCGTTCGAGCGTGCGGTCGTGTACGGTTTGCACGCCAAGTTCCACCCAGACTTCAATGTGTTGGTTGAGTTCAACAAGGAAGTCATAGGCTTGCGGTGTAAGACAATCGGGGCGGGTTCCAATGCTCACGGCGGTAAAATCGAAAGCATCGAGTAAGTCGAGGTACATCGGCTGTTGGCTTTCGCCGAAGGTAGCGGAATAGGCTTGGATATAGGCCATGAATTTTTTAGCCCCGTAGCGATCGCGCGCAAAACGGATCGCCTCGGCCATTTGCTCTTCCACAGAATCTTTCCCCATCGTTTGAACGGCGGCCGACCCGCGGACATTACAGAAGGTGCACCCGCCGGAGCCATCGGCTTCTCGATTTGGACATCCAAAGTTAAAATCAATCGGAACGCGGTAGAGCGATTCGCCATGCCGTTCGATCAGGTAGTCCTTGTATTGCAGATAGGGGGTGTTCATCGGTCAAACAAAAGTCGCTGTCCTCGGACGGTGTCGTTAACTTGACCCTCGGCGTAGACGAGTTGTCCGTTGACGAAGGTTGAGTCGATGGAGTTTTTGAAGGTGACACCTTCGAAGGGCGACCAACCGCATTTGTAGAGAATATTTTCTTTGGTCACGGTGTAGGGTTTATGAGTGTCGACCAAAACGAGGTCGGCCCAATAGCCTTCACGAATAAACCCGCGCTCTAAGCATTTGAAAATTCGGGCGGGATTATGTGCCGTTTTTTCGGCGACCATTTCGAGCGGAAAAAATTCGAGGGCCGTGGTCATGGCGCTTTGGATGAGTGGAAGCCCCGACGGTGCTGCATCGTAGGGGTTTTGTTTTTCCTCCCAGAGGTGCGGTGCGTGGTCGGTGCCGATGGTGTCGATAACCCCGTCGATGACAGCCTGCCGTAGCGCGTCGCGGTCGGCGGCGGTTTTAATGGCGGGGTTGCATTTAATGAGGGCCCCTTTCTCGGCATAGTCGTCGGATGAAAACCAGAGCATGTGTGGGCAGGCTTCTCCGGTGATTTTCTTTCCTGAAACGGGACCGCTTTTGAAGAATTCAAGTTCCTTGGCGGTCGTTAGATGCAGAATATGGATTTGAGCATCATATTTTATGGCCAGTTCTACGGCGAGGGCGGTGGATTTGTAGCAGGCTTCTTCGGAGCGAATAGGTGATGCTGCGTGAAAGGAATGTGTTCGCCATATTTTTCTCGAGCTGCCTTTTCATTTTCTCGAATGGTGTTGGTGTCTTCGCAATGCAGGGAAATGGGTACCTTAACCTGACTGAAGATGTTTTCGAGTTGCTGGAACCGATCCACCAGCAACCCGCCTGTTGAAGCGCCCATAAAAAGTTTTACGCCGCAGACTTTTTGGGGATCCATCGCCAGCAGTTCATCAAGGTTGTGATTCGATGCTCCGAGATGAAAGGAATAGTTCGCAACACTTTTGGTGGCGGCTAAGGCGAACTTGTCTTCTAAAACAGCATTGTTAATGGCGGCGGGCTTGGTATTGGGCATCTCCATGAAGGAGGTCACACCTCCAGCAACCGCGGCGCAAGATTCGCTATGGAGGTCGGCCTTTTGGTCTAGCCCCGGCTCGCGAAAGTGGACGTGGGTATCGATCATACCGGGGAGGAGCGCTTTTCCAGCGGCATCAATGACGGTATCGGCCGATTGGTTGGTCAGGCTGGAGGCGATTTTTTCGATCCGCCCGTTTTTGATGAATAGATCGGCAGGGCGAGAGGAACCTTCGTTCACAAGATTGGCATTGGTAATCAGGATAGTTTTCATGCAAGGAGAGTATTTGAACCCCTCCTTTTTTGTAACCACTAATTTACACAAATATTCACGAATAAAGCCAATAACCTGAAGGCCCCAGTTGAGACGGGATTTTTTCCGCTACGTCCCTAGACCTCAGAATTTCAGGCCAGCAAGACTTCAGGAACGGGAGGAATCGAACCGTGTTAGATCGACCCTATGCTTTATGAAAACTTCCCGTCTCTATTACGTACTCCATGCTCAGGGTGCAGATGAAATCTGCGGAGCCAGGGGTCAATTTCCGCATTTGCTCAGTTGACTTCCCTTTTTTTATCCCTTATATTGTCTAGTAACTAGACATGAATACGGCGGCGATATGGAGCATCAAGAAAAAAGGCGGTAAATCCTCGATCAGATGGCGCAGATCAAATACATGGAAAAAGGGCGACTGAGCGAGGAGTATCGCGAGAAGCACAAGGGTGGGGAAAGGGTGAGGCTCGGACCGTACTACAAACACCAGTGCTGGGAAAACGGGCGCAATG
>JAJRRI010000040.1 GCA_024279685.1 Verrucomicrobiota bacterium
CACCGTTTTCATAATTGATACATACGGAGGTCTCAAAGAGATGAAGAACAAGAGCATATTCACCCGGCAAAATCAAACCCTCGTCAACCTGTTCCGCGATGCAAAGCATCCGGATAAGGTGCTTTGCGTCCCGATCGACTATGCGAAGCAGACCCACATGGCTCTGTTTTGCGATGGGTCGGAACGGCAACTCAAAAAGCCGTTTCCCGTCAAAAATAATCCAGAGGGCATCGCCTTCCTGCTCGACGCAGTGGGGAAGATATGCCGCAAGCATCACATCGAGCGCGAGCATGTTTTCTTCGGCGGCGAGGACTGTGGAACCTTCTCGGATAATTTCATCTACGCTTTGCGCGAAGAGGGCTTTACCGTCATAGGGGTGAATGCGGCGGATGCCGCCAAGCAGCGGGAGAACCTGCAGGCAAGTACGGACAAGCTCGATCTACTCGGTATTGCGAAGATGCTCTTGAGCAAGCGCGGTTCCATCGCGGGAGGACAGATTGGCAAAGAGCGTGCCCTACGTTCGCTCACCCGGCACCGAGACTCACAGGTCCGCATGCGTACGGCGACGAGCAACCGGATTCATAAGATCGTCGATCAGCTCTTCCCGGGGTTCTTGGATGAAAAATGCAGCTCCATCCCGCCCTTTTCCGAGGCATCGCTCTACTTGATGGAAGACCGATTTTCGCCCGTGCAGATCGCAAAAAGACAGGACAAGGCGTTGCTTCGGCAACTCAAGGTGCACGGGCTCCAGCACGCAGAAACGGCGCTCGGGAAACTCAAGGTCTATGCCCGGCAGGTACTCGGGCATCCGCCGGAACTCGTCGGCATGCTACAAACCTCTCTTGCGGGCGAGGTCAACCTCTACCGCTGCCTCGGTAATAACATCGACCTGATTGGCCGCGAGATTGCCCAGCAGCTGGCCCAGACCTCCGGCGCCATGCTCACCACTATCCGCGGCATCGGCATTACGCTGGCCGCCGGCGCGGCCTCCGAGATCGGCCCGCCCGAAAGTCAGCCCAGCCTCCGGCGGCTCTGTTCCTACTCCGGGATCGTCCCGCGCGTCAAACAGACCGGCGGCCCCGAGAAAGGCGCGAAGACCGGACGCGTTTCGCGCCGCTGCAACCACCTGCTCAAAAACTACATCGTCCAATGCGGCAACCACCTCGGCCAGCACGGCCCCGCCGATCTCAAGGAAGACCACCGACGACGAGGAGCCAACGGACAACACGCCGACTTCGGCATGGCGCGGCGCTACCTGCGCATGGGCATGCGGCTCATGCGAAACGGCGAGAGCTACGTCCCGCCCGAACTGCGCCTCCCTCGAAGAACTTCAGACCTACTATCTCCAGATGTGGCCCACGCTCCTCGCCAAATGGGTCAAGGCCAGAGCCGTCCGTACCGCCTTCGACTCCGACCACCCCCTCGGTCAATGGCGTGACCGCATCCAAGCCATCTACGAAATAGAACTGCCGCTTCCCCAAAAAAAATAATCTCACGCTTTCGGCAACGGCAAAGGAAACGATTTAAACGGCGGAAACGTCCGGATGGCTATTATGGGCTGCCACGCAAATGCGATGGCTAGGGTCAGAATGCTACCGGGCCGATCCGCCCCCCTTCCAGGGAAGCACTGCTCAAAGGTACTCTGACACGGTTGCGTTCATACGCAAAAGCGATGTCTCGTCAAACCAGTCTGCAGCGGGCGGATCAAATAGAGCCCGGAATGTCACCCCCTGTTTCCAGTCGTTGAAATCCACTCCAAGTCCGAAGCCGGAATCGCAAAAATATTCAATCGCAAAAAACCGCCCTTCGGCGGAGCCCCTCCCGCCATGCCAAAAACAAATCTCAAAAAAACCTATTGACTCAAGCTGGTACTCTGACCCGTCTCCGCTTGCACATCTTTTCTATGATTCTGGCAACTTCACCTTTTGTTTTCAGTCGGTTCCAACTTGGATTAGTTTTCGGAGGGTGCAGCATTATCCATCGTGTGGTCTCCTTTTTATGTGGTGTAAAAATGTCCAACCTATCGGTTAGACGTGGAGACCACACTCAAATTTTACCAATCAAAAAAATGCTTCCTGCCAAAAGCGTTATCCAACTTATTAGTAAACCCATTTCAGGATGATGGTTTGCCAGAGTATTCATCCATAGAGTTAGTAAAGTGCTGAACTTGAGAGTTATCCACAAAGTCCATATCCTTAATGAAATTCTTTATCTATTCTAATTTATCGAGCTTCTAATACGGGAGGAGACTAAACGAACATATATCTTTTCTAGAGCAGAAATTTGTTTATCGCTAAGGTTTAGTTCGGATTTGAGAATGGCAGGCTGGAGACATTTTTGATCGAGAGAGTTAAATGCAATATTCTGCGAGAATTTCCCATATTCTCTGCGCGTGGTTTTCCAATATAGAAGGGGTAAATTCTTGAACTCATTAGGAGTTAGTTCAAGAACACCACCTCCATATTTTCGCCCCATCAATTCAGCATAAATCAAAGTTACAATATTATAGAAGGATCTAACAAAACTCTTCGTGTCTATGCCATCTTTTGAGTCAATTTTATATGCGGTGTCGGTAACATGAACGTTCGAAATATTTCTGATTACCTTGGGAAGCTTATGAATTCGCTTGAAAAAGAAGGCCTCCGATGGAGTTCCAATATTTGGAACATGAAACCAAGAATCTCTTAAGGAACATTTGTATCGCTCGGGAATCCCCAGATCTGAACCATGCTCCAAATACTTATCAAGCCTATTATTTTTTCTCTTCTTTCCGCTTAGATCTAAAAGATAAGACGGCTTTGATGCGTCACTAATACCTCTAAAATCCGTCGTCGTAAAATCCGCCCCTTGAGCCACAAAACTACTCTTGGATAAAATAGGCAATGAATATGAACTGGCACCATGCACTTTAACCTCATCTTTTGATAAGATGAAATAGTTATTGGCCCCTGTAACAATTCCAGCTTTAACATCTACGTAATCCGATATCCGAGGAAGTTTCCCATTTATGAAATTCAGAAGTTTAATTTCTGAAGGACTTAAATTGTAGTGCGTCCACTTGGATTGGCTAATCATCAGTCCATTTGACGAGATCTCCTCCACTTCGCAGGATTCATAATCGGTTATTTTGAAAAAGAACGTGCCGTGTTCGGAACTTTTTTTGTATGCAAATAGCACGATCGTCTGTTGTTCGATATCAGGGAATGTATCTGCATCAAGAGTAAATATTTCGAGACGCTCAAACGTTTCCTCAAGATATACGCGTATCTCTTCTGCATACTTAACTTGGAGCAAGTCAGACGGAAGCACTAGCCCCATGATGCCATCATTTGTAAGAAGTTTGGTACATGAAACAACGAAGGATGTCCAAATGTTGTTAATGGTTTTTCTCGACAAACCTGCGCGCTCATGGCATCGCTCGCAAAATTTGATTGTATCAGTCGATAACGACTTTTTTTTGATATATGGAGGGTTTCCGATGATGAGGGGAAATTGACCCAGTTTATCGAAATCGAGGGACAAGAAGTTTCCTTTAATGGGGGTTATTCGATTGAAGCACTTCGCTGACTTAGCTGTTTTTTTGCTTTATCAAGTTCCTCGGCATTGATGTCGATAATCGTTAAATCTGCCCTGGAGGATCCGTTTATAAAACCATCGCTTAAAGACTCGATGAACACCCCATCACCAACACTTGGCTCTAAAATAGAAATCTTTTTTTTCTTAGTCTTCCCTGTTAAATATCCGACCATGAAATCAGACAGTCTTTTGGGGGTATAGTATGATCCAGTGAGTTTCTTCATCAGATAGAGTCTCTAAACGACCGAGTATATTTATCCACTAAGTTCTGGATTTCCAGAAATTGCTCTAATGCTTTCAGTCGACCCGCATGACCTTTTTTCAACATTTGTATTCGTACTTCTAGCTCACACTTCTGAACTTCAATTTTCCGTATTATCCAAAGAATCTCATGCCTTTTCAATCCGAGATTGAGCTCAGTGAAAATGTACTTCCCCTGTTTAGTCGTATGACAGATTTTTCCATGCTTATCTCTACAGAGATGCTGTTTATATTCCGTAGAGCAAGGATCGATGAATCCATTACTGTCTTTCCATTTATTCCATTTTGCACGATTACAATATGGGCAGGAGTAGACTAGATTTGAATAGTCATGTTCCAAAACTTCAAATCTGGGTATTGATTTAGGTTTAAAATGGTCTATCTGATAGCCTGATTTTCCACCTGCATGGTAATCTTCGTCATCACAATATCCACAGCGATTATTGAAATCCTCTCTAAGTTCCAATTTATACGCAGAATATCGAGTTTTCTTGGTTTGGCATGTCCTTTGTGGTTTTACTTCCTGAACATTAAGCTTATTCACCATCCAGCTTCTCCAACAACTTGTCTGTATTTTCAATAAGCTTATGTAAATCAGATTTCATGGTCTTCAGTGATGCTGGAATAGCTGATTTTCGATGAGTAGTTCTCTCCAAAAATCCATCCAGTTCATTTAATAAAGATTCATCTAATGCATTTAGTTCCTTTTTTTCTGCCAAATCGATAAGTCGGTTAAACTCCTGTTCAGCTGTTGAGATACGTGCTCTGTAATGTTCGATTTGTTGAATGACACGATCCACAAAACTAGCTTCAGAGTTCTTCTCAGCGCCATGCAAAATACTTTTCTGATAAACAACGTTAACATCAGCACTCGATTTAATTGCATCATCATCGAAGGATGTCATCACGAAACATGGGTATTCTTGGCGTTGTTTTAGTATTTCTTCGACAAGTTCAACTCCATTATACGGGACGTTGTAATCTATAATAATGCGGTATTCATTCAGTAAGTAATCGGCAACAACGGCATCCGCATTTGAGTCGAAGATTTTATCAATAGTTTCCTGAATACTCGGTTCAGGAGAAATATCAATTACCTCAAGTAATCCACTTAGATTATGTCCTTCAATGTAGTCATGAAAATTATCAATATCATCCGGCGATTCATCAACAACAACAATTTTATACATAACTAGCCTCCTTGATATTTAATCGGAAATGAGATTCTAATTCCAAAACCCACAGAAGGGAAAAGTAATTTAACATCACCATCGTTATCTTTGGCGATCGACTTAACAAGCCACATTCCCAGTCCTGTCCCTTCTTCGTCTCCAGTATGTACATTTCGCTTGGTAGTAAACAGAGGTTCAAATATTTTTTCTGGATTGTCTATGTCGGGGGAGATGCCGGGGCCATTATCATGATAATCTAGCACGATCTCTCGACCGTTTTCTGTACATGAGATAGTGATCTCTCTTTCTCGGTTTTCCTTAGAAGTTTTGAATGCATCGATTGAGTTTACAAGCAGGTTGTTAAATATGCTATCAATATCGATTTCAAAGGCTCGCATTCCTTGCCGAGTAACAGCATTAATATTAAGCTCAATTCCCCGTAAATTTAATACTTTTTTCCAGTCCTCATTAAATACAGAAAAATAGTCATCATAATATATTTTCTTGCGGCGCCGCTTGTCCTTGCGGGCCGCTCCTAATGAGAATTTTAGCCAGTTTTTCAGTTTCACATCTTGTTGCTTCATTTTTTCCATATGTGAAAAGGGATTTTTTCGGGCGACAACGTTTAAATAGTCACTCTCTAAAACAACTCCTGAGATAAGCTCCTTGAGCTTATCAATTCGAGACCCAAGCACATCATTGAGATTGCTTAAATCATGGCTGAATGATGCTAAAACAATGCCACTACTAGCCAAGCCACGTAATACTTTTTGCTCATCCTTGAGTTTCTCAATCTCCTCACTCTTATCTTCATTAAGTTGAGCAAGAACAACTTCGGGGCTGGTTTTCTCTGCACCAGCGCTGGAGGACTCTTTTTGTTTATTCTTATTTTTTTCTAAAATATGAAGGGCAAGTTTTTCAGCCGATTCCGCATCGATTCGGAGAGAGTGTTTTTCCTTATAATAATCGCTCATTTGCCGTGCGATATATGCTCGATCCTCCTCAAATACACCTATAATATTAGCCAATATTTTTGTAAAAATAAGAAATGTTTTATTCTCCTGAAGGCCTTCTCTACTTGATTTGTCCTCAAAATTAATATTGCCAAGTCGGGAGATGTGTATTGCTCCGGAGACATTTTCAGGAGGCACTCGATAACCTCCGCCTAACTTCGCGGGACCTGCGGGACTTATTGATTTCCTTGCACCCAAACCCAGCCAATCAAAAGCAGTGTTCTTCACTTCTCCATAAGGTCTAACCCTAAAATTATCTCGAAAAAGCTTAATGCCCCCAAATTTTCCCAGCCAGTCCTGTCGCTCTTTTGCATGGAACTTATGATAAAAGTATTTCTCGGCATCTCCTGTGGTGTAGGTTTTCTTCATAAAATATAAGGTAAAGTCAAATTCGCCGATATTTCTGAATACGTGATCCTCATCAACTTGATCAAATCCTGAAAGTAATTGAGAGAAACTGCTCTCAATAGACCATTGGCCCTTCCTGAAATCTGCCAATGTAAAGTGTGGCTTCCGCATGGCTTCCCGATTAAACAATTCGGGATCAATCAGATCTACCTCATATTCCTTACGGTAGACTGTAATGAATACCTTTTGGTTCTTATCTGCTTTTGCAACAAGCTTATAGTCATAATCGTCACAAATGGAGCCCAGAACCTCGCCATACTTCTCTTCGTGTAGTGAACTATGGAGAGAGATGGAAAATGCAGAGACTTCTTGCGGGGGCACCAGTACTTCCAAGTCGGAGAAAACTTGGTCTACGTAAAAATCTTGCCAATCATCCCTCAGCTGCGTGATCTTCAACATGGTGCCATTGTCAAACTCATACTTGTCTAGTAAAGCAATGATCGCTTGGTTATCAATTTCCTCAGCAATTCTCTCTTTGAACGTTGCACCATTTATTCCATTCAATTCGGCATGAACGCTATCAATGGTTTTAAAATCGCCCTCAAAGTCAGACCATTGCACTTTCCACTCGTAGCCATCATATGCAGTGGAATTCCCTCGCTCATCACAATCGGAGTCATGCTTCTCTTTATTAAAAATTGTAACCATCTGGGTAGTATTTCCCAATGTATCCAATGCAAAGCGTCCTATTCCTTTTGCTCCAGCCTTAACTCGACCGCTCTTTGTAAAAATGTCGGTTACCTTGTTGTCCGTTCCAATAGTCATCCAATGATTTTGGATAATCTGTTGAGTCATACCTTCGCCCGCATCAACAATGTAAAGAGCATTGAGCTTGCGGAGTTCACGCTTCAAACTTAGCTGGTCAGCTTCGGTTACTTCATTTCTCAGCTGGTAACACTCATCTGCTTGCTCATACACGCGCCCGAACAAATCCATAGGCACTTTGCTACTACGAAATTTCGCATAATCATTAGCGGAAAATATATCGGATAATTCGGCGTATTTATTGTCAAAGTAGACGATGCAGACATCGCTATCAGCATCATAGGCATTCTTAACAAGCTCAATGATCGCCCCTTTAGATGACGCAATATTTTCTCGACCAATAAGACGGGCCGTTCTTGCCGAAACTCTGAAGGGTACTTTGCTCATATAACTCCAAAACTTTTCAATTGATAGTAATCTAGATTTTGTCACAGACACATTTGTAGTTCAATCTCCGTTTGATCACGAGTCAGGCACCAAGAAAAGGGTCAGAGTACCAGAGTCAGCGCAAGTGATATTTCATAAAAAGGTTCGGGCATGGCGGGAGGATCTCCGCTGACGAGCGGTTTTTTTCTGTTCTATATTTGCGCGAATTGACAGGACGAGGCGTCTTGATTTGTGGTGGCACGCCGGACTTTAATGACTTGCTCACTGCAGGCTGGCATGACGAGATATCGCTTCTTTTTTCAGAACCGTATCAGAGTACCTTTAGCGCCGTGTCCTCCCCGAATGCGGGGGAGCGGGTCGGCCCGGTAGCATTCTGACCCAAGCCATCGCTGTTGCGTGCTTGAATTCAAGTTTGCCCCCTATTACTATTTCATCCGAACATCTACTTTGTAGAATCATTCCGATTCAACATTGTGGACTGTGTCGGTATAGCTGCTTTGGGGATCTTATAAAATCCCTTTTCGGGTGTCCATTAAACTGGGGTTACTTCAGCCGATGAATTTTAGAATCAAGGGTTTTATAAAAGAAAAGGGGTGGATATCTACGCGGCTTGCGGCCTACTCTCTACCAAAGCACTAGCCGCATCTTCGTAAGCGGTTTCCCCCGTCATCCGTGGCTAGCGGGGAACAGGTCCCGTACATGGAAGCCGACGAGGCAGATATCATCATCGAAGGCTTGGCCGTCGGAAAAGGTGCGCGCTTCGTTGAGGATTGCAGGAAACAGGTCAGGTAAAGAGAGCGCCCGGTGCTGCTGCGCGGCGGAGAGCAGTCGTTCTTCACCAAACTCTTCTTGGTCGGCTCCGGCTACTTCATAAATTCCATCGGTATACATGAATACGGTGTCGCCGGAATGAACCGTTCGTTCGATCGTCGAATAGTGCGTTTCTTCGGCGATGGCTAGGGCGGGGCCAGCAAAGTCTCGGTCGGCGGAAAACCACTCGGCACGCCCTTTTTCCGCATCTAGGCAGATGGGCATGGGATGCCCGGCATTGGCCATCCGAACGATCCCCGTCGAGACATCAAACACCATGTAGCAGGCGGTGGAGTAGATAAAGAGATCCTTCTGCCGAAGGATAGGCATAAGTACGTGGTTCATATGCGTCAGAAACCTTCCGGGATCCTTTTCTTTGTCTGAAATCTCCTCCACCACGGCGCGCACAATGGCGGTTCCGAGCGAAGCCCGGACGCCGTGCCCCATGACATCGCACATGAACATTCCAACCTGGGTGGCGGAGAGCTTCCGGATGGAACAAAAATCGCCGCCCACCATACCTCCAGAATGGTGGTGATGGAAAAATTTGATCTGGCTGTCTTCGGCGGTTGCCCCGATGGGGAAAACGGGATAGGAAGTCGGGAAGAAGGTTTTCTGCAGTTGCGCGGCCATGCGGAGATCGTCTTCGAGGTTTTCACGGAACTGGCGGTTTTCCTCGGCATATTTTGCGGCGGCAATTTCGGCCTCTTTGTGCGCTGTGATATCGCGCGAGATTCCGAAGGCTCCTACGACCTCTCCCTTTTCATTGCGCAAGGGCATTTTGGAGGTAGACACCCAGCTCACGCGACCATCCGCCCAGGTTTCTTTCTCCTCTTTGCCGAGAATAGGAATTCCGGTCCGCATAATCCGCTGTTCATCTTCGAAGGCTGCACGGCCATGTTCATTACTAAAAATATCGAGGTCGGTTTTCCCTTCCACCTCAGCGGGCGATGAAAATCCTAGCCATTCAGCCCCCGCCTGGTTAATGAGGATAATCCGCCCGTCCCGATCCATAAAATAAATATTGTCCTTGATGTTCTCCATCAAGAGTTTCATCAAACGGGTGTCGGTTGGTTTTCCTTCCATAGGGCTCCTTAATGAAGTTATAGAACAGCATCCTCCAGCGTGTCGACCGAATAGGGTTTCACCACGCCTTGAATCGATCCACCGCGATCGAGATCACGGAGGCAGAAGATAAACTCGCGCACCATAAGGGCGTGCTTGTCTTTCAGGGCGAGGACGCTTCCGCGAAGTTCGTCGCTATAATGATGGGTAAAAATGAGTTCGTTGATCTGATATTTTTCGATGATCTCTTCCAGCTGATCAAAGCGGCCGAGTACCGGATAGCCGTACACGATTTTTTCGAGGAGCACGGGGTTGTCGTCGACCAAACCGATGATCTTTCTTGGGGCCCTTTGTTGGTCTTGAAACGAGGCCTGGCGCAAGTAGAGAATCGCATTTTCACCTGCGCCGAGAATGAGTGTTGAGGTATCGCCATCGGATCCAAGCGAGCATCGTAACCAAGCGCTGAGGTCGCGCAAAATGCGCAATGAAGCCCTAATTCCAATAATTCCAAGGCTCGTCGCGAGGTGTTGCAACACCAGCGCCATGAGGAGTTCAAGGTGAGGAATTTCCGTGATCCAAAGTAAGGCCACAAAGGCTAAAATATTTCCGGCCGCCAGCTCAAGGATCAGCACCAGTAGCTGCGAGATGCGCGAACGAGCCCAGACGGCCTTATAGGCTCCGTATAGATAGAGGGTCGCAAGCGGAATCAGTACACAGATCGCAAGAAACGGTAGGGTGATCGGATAGGTCAACACGACCGTGAACACCAATACGGTCGAGAGAATTAATACCCCTAAATCCCACCCGATGGCCACCACAAGGCTGATCAGGTTACGCGGGCGACGCACGCCCTGAAGCACCACTTGGGTCGTGGTCCATAGCTCGACCTTCGCAATTTTTCGGACCACCACGTGGAGGACAACAATCATGCCAATCATTAACAAAGCCGTACTTTTTGAAGCCATGGCCGTTGCGCCCAATGCGACCAGGCATACGAAAATTGCGGTGGCATACAGGGAGATCGCCGCCCGGCGTTGCGACATGCCACTACGCATTAATTTATGGTGGATGTGGTCAAGATCTGGCCCAAACACCTTGGTCGCCAGCTTGTCTTTTTGGATAATGGCAATCAGCTTGCGAGCCATACGTCGCCAAACCGCCATGATGACGTCGAAAACCGGAACGCCCACCGCCAGTAGCGGAACCAGTAACACCACCAACATGGATTGCTTGACGTTCGCCTCTAGGGAAACCGCCGCGAGCATGAAGCCGATAAACATACTGCCGCAGTCTCCCAGAAAGATCGAAGCGGGGTTGAAATTATAGCGGAGGAACCCGAAGCACGCCCCGGCCAAGGCCACGAGCACGAGCGCATCTGACGTTTGACCCAGAGAAAGGAGTATCCCCCCTAGTCCGGCACTGGCGATCAAGCCCAGCCCGGCGCAGGCCCCGTCCATTCCGTCGATCAAATTAAAGGCATTCATCAACAGGACAAACCAAAACAGTGTGGCGCCAAAGTTAATGACCCATGGAAGATCGATGCTCAAAAAGCCTTCAAAGGTAAATCCACCAAAAAACATCAACACCGCAACGCCGAGCTGCCCGAGCAACTTAAACCAAGAGCGCACTTCAAACCGATCGTCGAACAGACCGATGAGTAGGAGCAGGAGTGAACCGGCTAATAAAAAGCCCCAGTCTTGCACCTGAATTGATCCGTGCAACCCCTTCCATGGCCCGAAAAAGACCACCAGCAGGGCCAGATGCGTGGCGATGAATACCGCGATTCCCCCGCAACGGGGAATGGGGGTCTTGTGAATCCGCCGCTCCGAAGGTTCATCTACCAAACCCAAGGATGGAGCCATTCTCTTGACGAGAGGAACCAGCAGCCACGCGGCCACCAAACTGATGATAAAGACGACAATGTATTTAATGATAAATCCCATAGGGGCGGAAACTTAAAGTACCTTTCCAGAAAATGAGAGCCTTTCACTTCTCTGATTCCCAGCCCCCCATTGGCGTCAGGAAATACGGAATAGAGCCTAGCCAAATAAAACAAGCTTTGCTCTACTCTGCTTTAACCATGGAAGAAAAACCGCACAACCATAATGGGATTCATCTCAACCTGTTCCTTGCCGACCGCTCCTGCCTCGTCGTTGGAGGGGGCAAAGTGGCCTATCGAAAAATCCAACTCCTGCTAGAGGCTAAAGCCGAAGTCGCCGTCCTCTCCCCAGAAGTTTCCGACGAAGTGGGCGAGTTGATTGAGCAACGCCGGATCACCCACACCGCCCGCTCCTTTGCGGCGCACGATGTCGTGGGCGCCGCTCTCGTCTATGCCGCCACCAACCACCGCGCCGTCAATCGGCAGATTCTCGAGGCCTGCCGTGCGAATAATATCCTCTGCTGCTGCGTCGATGGCAACTGGTCGCAAGGCGATTTCACCACCCCCGCCATTACCCGCCACAACCAGCTCATGCTCTCCGTTTCCTCCGGAGGGAACGACTGCCGTCAGTCCAAAATGGTTAAAAATAGCCTCGAACGGCACCTCCAAATGATGGATGCCGCCAACCTCGTCATCATAGGCACCGACCACAATCACCTCACCGTCGAAGAGCGCGAGCCCTTCCACCTCACCGGCCCCCGCTTCGAACGCTGTGGCTTTATGATCATGCAGCTTTGGGGCATCCATGAATTCATGATCCTCAACACCTGCAACCGCGTCGAGGTCATCGCCGTCGTCTCCGACGAGACCAAACGGAATGAAATTCTCCGCCACGTCATGGGCTTCACCAGCGTGAAAGAGGACAAATATTATCTCAAAACCGACAAGGCGGCCTTCGAGCACCTCTGCCTGGTCACCGCAGGTATGCTCTCGCAGACCCCCGGCGAAAACCACATTACCTCTCAAATGAAAGAGTCCCTCGAAACCGCCAAACAGCGCGGCTGGGCCGGGAACATGTGTCAGGAGTGGGTTTCCTCCGCCTTGCATGTCTCCAAACACATTAAAAATGAAGTGGCTCCCTTACTGCATAGCTACGAAATAGAAGCCCTCGCTCTCAAATACCTCGAAGCCAACGGGAAGGACCTTGCCGCATCCACCATCATGATTCTCGGGGCCGGCATGATCGGCAAGGGGCTTGTGAAAGACAGCCTGCCCAAAGCCAAAAAAATCATCTGGTGCTACCACGTCAATAAGCCTGAAGTCTCCACGGACTGGAGCGACAAAGTGGATATCTGCACCTTCAACGACATGAAGGAACGCATCACCGATGCCGACATCATCATCAGCGCAACCGAGTCCCCCGGCCACATGCTGCACCGCGCCCACGCGCCCTTCTTCAACCAAGAACGCCCCGTCACCGTGCTCGACCTCGGCATGCCTCGCAACATCGATCCCGAGCTCGATCACCTCTCGTCTGATATCAACGTCGTCGATCTCGACGGCCTCAAATACTGGTATCGCCGCGAGCTGACCGACATGGCCGATATTCTCACCCGTTGCCGGGCCATCGTGGCCGACCACCAGGATCTCTATGAAAAAATTGCCCACAGTTTTCAAGGCGGGAACGCGGCCGAGTAGCCTCGCTCTCACCCAAACGCGCACCGCGCTCGACCGAATTGAAGGCCTGCTCGACGGCGTCGTCTTCGAACGAGTTCCGATCAGCTCGGTCGGCGACACCGACCGCACGACCGACCTGCGCGATAGCCCCGCCGACTTCTTCACCCGCGACCTCGACGAGTCCCTACTGCGCGGCGATATTGACTTCGCCGTCCATAGCGCCAAAGACCTGCCCAGCCCCATGCCTCCCGGTATCGACTGGTTCTGGCTCCCCTGGTGCGAGGAACCGCGCGATGTCCTGATCCTTGCTCAAGGCCGGACCGTTTCCGACCTGCCCGATAGCCCCGTTATTGGCGTCAGCTCCGAACGGCGCGCGGACTATTCCACCCACCGCTTTCCCGCCGGGATTCAAAAAAATATTCGCGGAAACATTAACGAGCGCATCGCGCAGGTCGATGACGGGTCCTTCGATATCGTCATCATGGCTGCCGCCGCCTTGCGTCGCCTCGGCATCGAAGAGCGCATCACCGAATGGATTCCACTCGCAGAACTTGACGTGCCCGAAGCGCAGGGCTATCTCGCCATCACCTTCCGCGAAGGCGACGAGCGTATGATGACCCTCCGCTCCCTCTTCACTCAATCCGTTACCATTGCCGGCGCAGGCGTCGGCCACAAAGACCTCTGCACCGTCGCCACCCTCAACGCCCTAAAACGGTGCGATATTTGCCTCTACGACTCGCTCATCGATCCCGCCTTACTCCAGCACCTTCCGCCCCACGCCACCGCCATTGATGTCGGAAAACGCTGCGGTGCACACAGCAAGGAGCAACACGAAACCACGAAGCTAATTTGTGAATGCGCCCGCCAAAGCAAGCGCGTGGTACGCCTCAAAGGCGGCGACCCCGGCATCTTCGGGCGGCTGGCCGAAGAGACCGAAGCCCTCGAAACGCTCGGCATCCCCTTTCGCGTTATCCCCGGTATTAGCGCACTGCAAGCCGCCACCACCGGAACCGGCATGCTGCTCACCCGTCGCGATGTATCGCGCGGGTTCGTGGCCCTCACCCCGCGCATGAGCGGCGGCGCACTCGCCCGTTGCGATGCCGCGGCGAAGAACCAACTGCCCGCCATTTATTATATGTCGATCAAGGCCGTTGGGCCGATCGTACAACACCTTCTCGAAGACGGTCACTCTCCCGAAACCCCTGCCGCCCTAATTTTCAACGCCGGAGGGGAGGACGAAAGAATCATCAAAACCACAATCGGAGAGTTGCCCTCCCAAAAGCACTGCTCCCAACAACCCGGCTTAATCATGGTCGGCGATCATACGACGTATTCCTACAAAACCGAACTCGGCGCGTTGAAGGGCCGGAAGGTCCTGCTAACCTGTAGTGAATCGATCCAAGAAAAGGCGGCCGCCCTCGTTCGCGACTTCGGCGGGCGCCCGATCCAGTTTCCGCTGATCCGGTTAAAAACACGTTTCGAAGAGCTGAAGAAGCTCGCGCCCATCGGCTCCTACGACTGGGTGGTGCTCACCTCGCCCTCCTCCGCTCGGTGCTTCATCGAACTCCTGCAAAAATCGGAAACGGATCTCCGTACCCTCCCCCGCATGATGGTCTGCGGCAAGGGCACCGCCGATGAACTCAAACCCTACGGCCTCTACGTTGATGTCCTGCCCGAAACCGAATATAGCGCCGATGCCCTGATTAAAATTGCTCAAGAAGAAATCGAACTCGACGATCAAATCCTGCGCTTGCGTGCCGATAAAGCCGGACCACAGCTGGCCGAGGCGCTGCGAGCCTTGGGCGCAGAAGTGGATGACATCATGATCTACGACAACGAGCGGATTGAGTATGATGAGCCGCCGGATTTCGACGCCGTCTTCTTCGCCAGCGCCTCGGGGGTCGAATCCTTCATTGACCAATGGGGGACCGAAGCCCTCGCCGGAAAAACTCAGGTCGTTATCGGCAAGCCCACCGCCCACGCTCTGGAAAAGAAAAACCTCACTCCCGATATCATCGCCCGCGAGGCCACCGTCCTCGGCGCCATCCAATCCCTGGCTGAATATTTTGTAGGAGAAGAACTATGTTCCCAGAAACCCGACTAAGACGCCTGCGCCAGAGCGCGGGGATTCGTAAAATGCTCGATGCCCCCCTCCCCGGCCCAGAAAAGTTTATCTGGCCCGCCTTCGTGATCGACGGCGCGGCGAAGCGCGAGCCGATCGAGGCCATGCCGGGGCAGTCACGGCTGAGCGTCGACCAACTATTAATTGACCTAAAACCCGTCGTAGATTCAGGCGTGGGTGGGCTGTTGCTGTTCGGCCTCGTCGAAGATTCTGAAAAGGACTCGATCGGCACCGCCGCCTATAACGATAAAGGAACCGTTCAACGCGCCATCCGCGAAGTGAAGGATAAATTCCCTGAACTGGTGGTCACCGCCGATGTCTGCGTTTGCGCGTACACCGACCACGGCCACTGCGGGCCGCTGACCGAAAATGGAACGGTGGACAACGATGCGGCCAACGCCATCCTCGCTAAAATCGCGCTGTCCTATGCCAGCGCCGGCGCAGACATCGTGGCGCCTAGCTCTATGATGGATGGCCAAGTACAGGCGATCCGCACCGCACTCGATACCAACGCCTTCGATCAAACGCTGTTAATGAGCTATTCCACCAAGTTTGCGTCGGCGATGTACGGCCCGTTCCGCGAGGCGGAGAAATCGACCCCCGGCAAAGGCGATCGCAAGGGCTATCAAGCTTCGTACGGCGATCTGCGCACCGCCTTGCGCGAGTCCGAACTCGACGAGGCGGAGGGGGCCGACATACTGATGGTTAAGCCAGCGCTCTTCTATCTCGATGTGCTGGCTAAGATTCGCGAAAGCACCGATCTGCCGATTGCGGCCTATAATGTAAGCGGCGAATATTCCATGCTGCACGCCACCGCCGAACGGGGCTGGGGCGACCTCAAAGGCATGGTGCAGGAATCCATCGCGGCACTCGACCGCGCCGGAACCGATATCTTCATCTCCTACTGGGCCAACCAGTATAACGAACTCTTCCGTACCTAAAACCAAGCTCTTCTAGAGAGGTTTTCTACATGATAAAAACACTCGCCTTACTCATGTTAACTACACTGTTAACGACTCACGCAGAACACGTTCGCGTCTATTTCGGTTCGGGAACGACGAGTGAAGGAGAAGGGATCTTCAGTAGTCTTCTAGATCTCAACACAGGGAAGCTCTCCGAACCCTCGCTGGCCGCCGAAGCCGTGCGCCCGGGATACATCGCCCTCCACCCCGATGGAACACACCTCTATTCGATCGGGAATCCGGGGGGATATACGGGATCAAGAAGCGGCTCGGTCTGCGCATTTAAAATCGACCCCAAAACGGGAGCGCTTGAATTCCTAAATACACAGACCAGCCAAGGCACCGGCCCCTGCTTCATCACCGTCGATCCGTCCGGCCGCACAGTTCTCGTTGCCTACTACCAGAGCGGAAGCTGTGCGACCTTTCCGCTAGAAACAGACGGGTCGCTTAAAGCCGCCTCCTCCTTCCATCAACACGCCGGCTCTAGCCTCCATCCCACCCGGCAGACCGCACCCCACCCGCACGCGATTGTTTTGGATGCGGCAGGGCGCTACGCCTTCGTGCCCGACCTCGGGCTCGACCAAATTTTGATCTATACCTTTGATGCCGCCACCGGCGCCCTCACCCCGCACAACCCCCCATTCGTCACGATCAAGCCCGGCAGCGGGCCGCGCCACCTGGTTTTTCATCCTTCTGGAAAGTGGGCCTATGCCAGCCTCGAACTTACCTCCGAAGCGGCCGCCTTCCACTATGATTCCAAATCCGGAACCTTAGTGGAATTCCAAACGATCTCCGCCTTGCCGAATGATTTTTCAGGGGCAAACACCACCGCCGGGGTTTGCACCACCCCCGATGGCCGATTTCTTTATATCTCCAACCGTGGACATAATAGTATTGCCCAATTCTCCATTGATCCCGACTCGGGAAGGCTGACCTCAAGTGGAAATCAATCCACCCAAACCCTGCTCCCGCGCGGCATCCAGATCGACCCCTCCGGAAGGGTCCTTGTCGCAACCGACAAAAAATCGGGGAGCGTGAGCGCCTTTAAGATTGATCGGAATACCGGACAACTTACCCCCTCCGGCTCCATCCACATCCCGAAAGCGGGGAGCCCCCTCTTCCACTCGCTGGATTGACCTTCGTAGCTTGAATGATCCAGTCCCCCTTAAACTGGGGTTCTTTCATTCTAAATGAGAACAGGCTCCCCTTTTTTTCGTCAAGTGCGCCTTCTGTAGTTCGAAATTCTGTTTCGAATTTTGTACGGGCACCCTTCTTCCGACGTAGCGCGAAACAGAGTTTCGCGCTACGTCGGGGGTCTTATTCCTGTGTCTGGGCCGCAGCTATCCAAGGATGGCGCGGATAGCGGTGAGATCGGCCTTGATCTGTACTTTTAGTTGTTCCGCATCATCGAAAACCTGGTCGCTGCGGATATATTCAAGATAACTGACTTCGACCTGTTGGCCGTAGAGGTCGATGTCTTGTTCGTCGATCAAATGGACTTCGAGGACCTGCGGCTCGTTTTCGTGGAAGGTGCCGCGATGACCGATGTAGGCGGCGGCGTTGTGCAGGTGGTGGCCGACGCGCAGTTGGGCGGCATAGATTCCGCGCGGCGGGAGCATATCGTTCTCGGGGTCGATATTGGCGGTGGGATAACCGAGGCCGCGGCCCATTTGTTTTCCGTGAACCACGGTACCGATGGTGGCGGCGGGTTGGCCGAGCATACCGAGCACATCGGCGGAATGGCCGAGCTGGATGGCTTTTCGAATTCGAGTACTGGATACGCGTTCGCCTTTCCAGCAGACGGCGGGAAGGGCGGAGAAGAACAGATTGCGCGCTTCGCAGAGTTTGGTGAGCAGGGCTGGGGTGCCGGCGCGGTTTTTCCCGAACGACCAGTCGGCCCCCACGGAGAGTCCTGCGAGTTGGGGAATATTCGTGCACAGGCTATCGAAAAAGGCGGTGGGCTCTTGCTTCATGAAGTCTAGGGTGAAGGGCTGAAGAATACAGCCCGCAATTCCCATATCCATCAGATGCCGGGCCTGCTGCCCGGGGGTGAAAATAAGAGGCGGTGCGTGTTTGGGGCTGAGCACCTTGGCGGGGTGCGGATCGAAGGTGAAGACCCATGCTTCGCCGCCGCAGGCGTGTGCACGATCAATGGCCACCTGAATTACGGCACGATGCCCGATGTGCAGTCCATCGAAACAACCCGCGGCTAGAATAATCGGTACGGAGCGGTCGGAGAACTCTTCCAATGCGCGGACCATTTTCATGACATCATATCGCTCAAGAGGATCATTTTAGCGGCGATGGTTTCGCGATCGCAAGCGAGGATTTCTTCCATCGTATGAGCCTTTTCGAGGTCGAGCGGTCCGGAGGCGGTGCGGCGTAGGGCATCTAGGCTGGCCCCAACCCCGAGGTCATTTCCGAGGTCGTGGGCGAGCGTGCGGACGTAGGTGCCTTTGGTGCTTTTGACGCGGAATTTAACGAGGGGGTTGTTGAAGTCCGTAACTTCAAAGCTGTAGACATGAATCTTACGCGGATCGCGCTCAATCTCTTTCCCTTTGCGGGCGAGTTTATAGAGCGCAACCCCATCCTTTTTAATCGCGGAGACCATGGGCGGGATCTGCTCGATGTCGCCTAGATAGTTCTTAATGGCCGCTTCGACTTGCTCGCGGGGGATGTGAGAGGCTTCTTTTTCTTCTAGAATTTCACCGTCGCGATCCTGCGAGTAGGTGGTAACGCCGAGGCGGATGGTGCCTTCGTAGGTTTTATCGCCGCCCATAATGCGGTCGGAGAGTTTAGTCCCCTTCCCGATCAAGAGGACGAGCAGGCCGGTGGCAAGTGGATCAAGCGTACCGCCGTGGCCGACCTTGCTGAGCTTAAAGTGGTTGCGGATCTTGGCCACAACATCGTGCGAGGTCCAGTCGGTCGGTTTATCGACCAGCAGGATTCCGTCAAAGGGGTCCGGTGCGCGGCGTCTACGATTTCTCATCGGGCGGTGTAGTATCCTTAAAAGCGGTGGGATTTTCGCGTTCCATATCGGCCAGCATAGAAAGGATGCGATCGCCGCCTTCGAGAGATTCGTCGAGCACGAAGTGCAAGCGGGGGGTATATTTGAGCTTCACACGCTTGATCATCATCCGGATGACTTCCTGCCGGTGGCGATTGAGGTAGGCGATCATACCGGCACGTTCGTCTTCGAGTCCGAAGATGGAGATAAAGACGTTGGCATCGCGCAGGTCCGTCGCGCACTCGACGCGGGTCACGGTGATCGCGGCGGTGTTCAAACACGATCCCGAAAAATTGCGGTGAATATCTTCCGCAATTTCGCGTTTGAGCAGTTCGTTAACCCTAACTAAACGTGGTGTTCCCATAAGTCATTCCTTAAAAACGCGCTACTATAGGCGTCCCATCTAGAAAATCCGCAAAAAAACATGACTAATTTAATCTATATTGCCCTCGGGCGGCTTCTAGTGGGCGGGTTTTTTGGACTCATGATTCTCATAGAACTCTTCCTTCCTTCGCAGATGGGACGGGACGGCTTGCGCTTGAGGATTGGTCCAAAATCTGGGCCATCTTTTTTCCATTGACCTATACACGAGTACTATACCTTTTGCTTGGGTGCTTCCCTACATGAATTTGGTGATGGCCTGCGCCGTGGCAGGGTCATTCGTTTCTCGGTAGTAAGTTGCTGTTGCGTGAGGTTATATAAAAAATTATCGCGATTTGAGGATGTCGGGCCAGTTTTCGGTTCATTTTCGGGCGGGTTCCGCAGGGCGATTTATGGGTGCCGAGCGCGTGCAGGCCGATGGCGAGGTTCTTCAGTGATGCGAGTGAGCGCGCCCCATGATGCTTGCGAATGCGGCTATGGTCTTCGCGGCAAGTGGTATCTCGGGTCAGGTGCAGTTTTGCTCTCAATGCTCCCGTGTCCGCGGTTGAGGGCAAGCTGGCGGTACTTGGTGGCCTCTTCGACGGGAAGACGGGTAATGCCGCAGACGATTTTTTTGGAGGTTTTGGCTCCTTCGGTGCGGGTGCGGCGTACCATAAAGACCTGAGCGGGGAGGGGGAAGTCGATTTCGCAGGCGGTGACGGGCGCGGTAATGATGCGGCGGGTGTTGATCCGTCCGCTGGTTTTATCTGTGGCGCGATGGGCTGAGGGAAAAAGTGCGCCCCGAGAAGCGCTGTTCGATCCGTTTTCGCAGGCTTTCTCAAGACATCCTTCCGTGTAGGTTTTTTAGTGAATTCCATGCTCCACGTGGAGCATACAGGGAGGGAGGGTATCAGAATATTTTGCTACGTTATTATCGAGCAGGTAATTGATACTTCACAGCAATTCGACCTGTGCGCCGTGGCCTATTTTAGATTCCTCCTCGCGTTGCCCTGGGAGACTCGGCAATTCGCGTCCTCCACGGCCTTTCTATATGAGTTCAGTATCGGCGCATCAGCATTGAAAAAGCCTTTCTATTTATCCGCGGCAATCTCCTCAACGAATTCGGGTAGCGTTGCGAGGAAGTCTTGCTCTTTGTGCATGAAAAGCAAGGTGTTGCGAAGCATGGCGAGTGCGATTTTAATGGCGGTAAGCGAGGGATGGGAATCGGCCGAAAAGGCCTACTTGAAAATGAAGGCTGACTAATGTGCTGATCCGAAATTACAGAAGGAGTGTTGCTCTATTAGATTGCGACAGCCATTCGGCAAGTGATACATTGTTTATCGTATGATCTCCTTTTTATGTGGTGTGAAAATGTCCAGCCTATCGGCGGATGGGGAGGGCGCACTCAAATTTTAACAATCCAAAAAAAAACGCTTCGTTGGAAAAAATCGGGTTGGTAAAGTTTAAACTTACCTGAAGAGTTATTTTTCTTTTGAAAAGAAGTTATAGTTATAATTTCAGGTTGATGTTGTAGTTATAAGGGGAGTGCGGATGAAAAAGGATAGAAAAAAAAACAAGGGAGTGTCCAGCGCGGTGTTGTTGAGCATCGCGATCCATGGCGGTCTTTTCCTGCTGGCCGGGATGCTAGTGGTCTTTACGGTCGTGAAAAAGGAGGAACAAAAATTTGAGCCGCCCAAGGTTGTTGAGCGCCCCAAGATGAAGCTGAAAAAACCGAAGGTGAAGGTGCGGAAAACCTCCAAACCCAAGCCCACCACCCGCATCGTCACCAAGATGAATAGAGCCAACATGCCGGAGATTCAGCTTCCGGAAATGTCCGGCATGAGCGAGGGGTTCGGGGGTGAAATCGGTGGCGGATTCGATATGATGCCCGATCTCGAGATCGTGAGCGTGTTCGGCAGCGGACAGACCATCGGAAATGATTTGGAGGGAACCTTCTACGATTTTAACCGGCGACGTGGGGGTAACTTAAACGGTATTGACCAGTATGGGTTCGACGCCGAACTCCAAAAGTTTAACAAAAGCGGATGGAAGGAGTCCGTACTCGCGAAATACTACCGCTCCCCGAAAAAACTCTATGCCACGACCATCGCGCTCCCTCCGATGCCATCTCCTTTGGGGCCGGCGGCATTCAATGAGCCCGACAACGAAGACCGGTGCTGGATAGTACTCTACAAGGGAACGCTGGTGCATAGGGCCGGTATCAAATTCCGGTTTGTCGGGAATAGCGATGACAAGCTGGCGGTTCGAGTGGATGGGGAAGTGGTTCTGGACGCTTGTCGTGAAGACGCCTCACATGGCGGGCCCCAAATTGCGACTTCGTGGATTCCGAGTTCTGCAGATCATCGCAAATGGTATATCTGCCACGATTATTCGGCCGTTGGCGATCTGGTTGAACTTGAACCCGGGGTTCCCAAGGATATTGAAATCATCATCGGCGAAGGCCCCGGCACGCTCTTTAACGCGATACTCTATGTGATGGAGGAAGGCGTTGAATATGAAAAGGACAGTACCGGCACTCCGATTCTTCCGGTGTTCAAGACCGCGCCCCTTTCCCGGCGACTGCAGGATATGATTTATCGCGGCATGCCGGAAGATCAGGTTTGTGTAACCGGTGGACCCGTGTTCAACGACTACGACTCGTCCGCGACGGAACCAGCCGATGCTCCCCCAGACGGAAAGGGTGATCTGCAGACTGAAGTTTCCGATAACATCGAAGCCGTACCTGACGACGGAATGCGTACATGGACAACCAAAGACGGAAAAATCTTCGAAGGTGAGTTCGTGATTCGCATCGGCAATAATATAGTGCTTAAAACCATCCGAGGCAGACAGAAGAAAATCCCGAGGGATCAGTTTGCGGAAGAGGATCTTGAGTATGTTTCTCTCGCTATGCCGCCGACGCTTAAACTGGAGATGAGTAAAAAGAGTAACCAACGCAAGCTCAAATACGATAACAAGGGAGCGGTCGGAATAATCGAATATACGTTCTCTCCCAAGATTGAGTGGACCGACAAGAAGTACAATCATGAACTGAAGGTCGACTATTGGGTGATCGGCTCCGAAATCGGTGGCAGCAGGTTCATACTACTGGACAAAGGGAACGATTCGTTCGTGCCTTTAGAGCACCCCGAAGGGCGCTATAGGTTTTCAGGCAAACCGGTGGATCTCTACGATTGGGTGCTGGAGCACATCTATCGGCAGCGCCGGGGGGAACGCTATAAAGGGTTCCTCATTACGGTAACGGATGAGCGCGGGGTCATGATCGCGAATCGCAGCTCGCCGACATGGCTTTACAAGAACCTGGACAACCTGGAGCAGCTGGAGTTGGGGAGTTTCCTGGACGACGAGTGCAACAAGGTGTGGCCAACCCCACTGAAGCCTACCCGATAGTGGAAGAGGATACCCATTCCGTTACGTAGTCGTATCCCATCTGCCCTATCTGCCGAGTCCTCTATTTCAACGGATTACCGCTTGACGGGATCGGGGTAGATCGGTAGTTTCTCTCGGTTGTTGATCATTTTGGCTCTGGATCGGAGTGGGCTTTGCCCGCTCCTTTGTTTTCTAACAGAGTCGGCTATTTGAATTTCGAAGGTTTGCGAAGGAGGTGGGGTCATGAATCCTGCAGAGCTAAAAGCCGTTGTTGAGTATATGGAAAGCGAGCGGGGCGTTGAGCGTGAGCTCATTATTAAGGCGATCGAATCGGCCTTGCAAAGCGCCACCGAAAAAACCGATCTGGAGGATGATAATCTCCGTCTTGAAATCAACCGCAAGACCTTCGAGATTAAGGCGTATAGAACCCTGACCGACGGCAGTGAAATCGAATCCACGCCCCCACGCCTCGGCCGCATCGCCGCACAAACGGCCAAGCAAACCATCATGCAAAAAGTGCGCATCGCTGAAAAAGCGCGCGTTTTTGAGGAATATAGAGATCGCGTCGGCGAAATCGTTACCGGAAGCGTAACCCGCTTCGACCGTAGCGATGTCATCATTGATCTCGACCACGCGGAAGCCGTCATGCTCTCGAAAGAGCGCGTTCCGATTGAAGAATATGAAATTGGCGAGCGCGTGCGTGCCTATATTGTGGCTGTGCGCGAACGCGAGCGCGGCCCAGAAATTATTCTATCCCGCAATCACCCCGACTTTGTTCGCCGTCTGTTTGAGCTGGAAGTTTCCGAGATTGCCGACGGCACGATGGAAATTAAAGGCATTGCCCGCGAGGCCGGACATCGTAGCAAGGTGGCTGTAATTTCCCACGACGACCGCGTCGACCCCGTCGGTGCCTGCGTGGGGATGCGCGGCATGCGTGTAAAAAATATTGTGCGCGAACTTTCCGGCGAGAAGATCGACATCGTTCGCTGGAGCGACGACATCAACACCTTAATTACTAACGCTTTGGCTCCGGCCCGCCTCAAGCACGTCGAAGCCGACGAGACCACACAGACGGTCACGGTTACGGTCGAGCCGGATCAGCTTTCGCTGGCGATCGGCAAGCGCGGACAAAATGCCCGCCTGACCTCCAAGTTGACCGGCTGGCGCGTCGATATCCAGAAAGACGAAGAGAGTATGGACTTCGAAGAGCGCGTTGCCGTTGCCGTAACCAAGCTGGCGGCCGTCGAGGGTATTGGCGACGAGTTTGCCGAGCACCTCGTCTTCGCTGGCTTCCTAACCCTCGAAGGCATTCTCGCGGCCGACCAGGCCGACCTCGAAGCCATTGATGAAATTTCTGCTAGTCAGGCGCAAGCCATCTGGCGCGCCGCCGAAACCGCATACGTAAAAGAACATGGTGAAATAGAAGATGATTAAACTCCAAGAAATAGCCAAAGATGTTGATGTTTCCGTTGAGGAACTCATCGAAATTTTGCAAGACATCGACATTACCGTCGAGGGGCCCGAAGCCGAACTTACCGATGTGCAGATTGCACAGGTCTGCGATGAGCTGGGCTACACCTCGATCGAAGCCGCGCGTTCGGAAAATGCACCCGCCGAAGTTCCAGAAGCGGCACCCCCAGCGACTACGGAAGAGCCTGCCGCCGAGGTAGCCTCTGAAACGGTGCCCACCGAGGAAGCGCCCGCTCCGGAAACGGAGGGCATAGACTCCAGCATTATCGAGCTCAAAAAGCCGAAGGTCATCGTTAAGGATTTTGCCCTGATGATGAATATGAAGCCGAACCAGGTGATTGCCGAATTGATGAAGATGAATATCTTCGCCTCGATCAATGCCGAAATCGACCTGAAAGTCGCTAAAGAAATTGGCGCCAAGAACGGGTTTACCGTCCGTAAAGAAGAGAAGACAAAGATGGCGGCTCCACAGCCAAAGGCCTCCAAAAAAATGGCCGCCAAAAAGGCCGCCGCCGTGCAGGATTCGCCGAATACATTGCTGCCGCGCCCGCCCGTTGTCACCTTTATGGGCCATGTCGACCACGGCAAAACCTCGTTGCTTGACCAAGTGCGCAATACCCGCGTAACGGCGGGCGAGTCCGGTGGAATCACCCAGCATATCGGCGCGTATACGGTCGAAATCAACGACCACAAAATTACTTTTCTCGATACCCCCGGCCATGCCGCCTTCACGGCCATGCGGGCCCGCGGCGCAAACCTAACCGATGTTGTCGTGCTCGTAGTGGCGGCCGACGATGGGGTGATGCCGCAAACGGTCGAAGCCATCAAGCATGCGCAAGCCGCCGATGTCTGCATCATCATTGCAATGAACAAGATGGATCTGCGCTCGGCCAATCCTGACCGCCTGAAACAACAACTTCAGGAAAATGGCATTATGGTCGAGGACTGGGGCGGTTCGATCGGCTGCTGCCCCGTCAGCGCCATGACCGGCGAAGGCGTCGATGGGCTGCTCGAACGTATTCTTCTAGAATCTGAAATAATGGAGCTCAAAGCCAACCCCAACAAACCCGCTAACGGCTTTGTGGTGGAGGCCCAGATGGAACCCGGCATGGGACCAACCGCCAGTCTCCTCATCAAGAGTGGAACCCTTTCCTTGGGCGACAGCGTTGTATGTGGCTCCCATTGGGGCCGCGTCAAAGCATTGATTTCTGATCAAGGAAAGAAGGTCCGCACGGCCGGGCCATCCACCGCCGTCAAGATTTTAGGACTGACGAGTGTGCCGGGTGCTGGCGACGAATTCCAAGTGATGTCAAACGACAAGGAAGCCCGCGCGATTTCCGAAGAGTTGCAACAGGAAGACCGTACTCAAGCTCTCGAAGGCGCTGTCGCTCCGAAGAAAGTATCGCTCGACGATCTATTCGGCGCGGCCGCCACCACCAAGCAGAAGGAGCTGAAGGTCATTATTAAGGCCGATGTGCAAGGTTCGCTCGAAGCGATCCGCCACTCCCTCAGCGGAATCAAGAGCGATAAGGTCGAGCTTAAAATCATTTCCAGCGACGTCGGAAACGTTACCGTTAACGACGTCATGCTCGCCAGCGCCTCGGAGGCACTCATCCTCGGATTCCATACCGGCAAAGAAAATGGAGTCACTGCGGCCACCAAGCGCGAAGGCATCGAGATCCGCCTTTACAGCATTATTTACGAACTGATCGACGACGTGGAGGGCGCAATGAAAGGACTCCTCGAATCGGAACTGCGCGAGCAGATCATCGGCGAGGCGGAAATCCGCGAGGTCTTCGAACTCAGTAAGAAGAGCAAAATTGCGGGTTGTATGGTGATGAGCGGCCGCGTGACTGCGAAGGCCAACATTCGGATTAAACACGGGAAGGATATTCTCTTCGAAGGCTTAATCGGTTCGCTCAAGCGATTCCAAAACGAAGCCGCCGAAGTTCGCCAAGGGCAAGAGTGCGGCATCCGTCCGGACAATTTCGTTAAGTTTGAAGCGGGCGATACGATTGAGGCCTACCTGGTCGAAAAGATTACGCAGGAGCTGTAGAGCACCCGCGATATTCTACCTCTTAAATCCGCCTGTTGCAGGGCGGCTTTTTTATGGGCATTCCGCTCAGTCTGTGGGTAAACAAGCGACGCACTAGGCGTATCCGCCATCCTGGAATGGAGTCCTCAGTACGAATAGAAATCCGACTCAACAGTCTCTCACCACAAAAACTAAGGAATGCTCTGTCGTGACTTTTTCAGAAGACTCTGCAATCTTCCCTTTTCCCCGTCCTATCGCTGGTTGCGTATAGGGCGGATTAACAACTTTAAACAAAAGAGGTAGCTCATGTTTTCACTTCTCATTTCAATCTTGGCTTCTTTCGCACTAGTCGGCGCCTTAAACGCAGCAGGTGTGAGCCAAGGAACAACAATCTTCTTTGGAATTGTCGGATTCATTGCGGCCTTTTATTTGACGGGCTGGCTGGTTCGGAAAAAAATTGCGAAGGTTCAGAACGAGCTGCAAGAGATCATGCTGGGCGGTCAGAAGCGGATGAACCGGAAGGTTCAGCAATTCCAAAGCAAGCCCGGCGGAAATATTAAGCTGATCCAACGCCAACTTGAAGCAGACCAAAAGACCCTTTATCAACAGGGTCTCGATTTTATCCCGCGCCTCGAGCCGTTTAAAAAATGGTCTTTTTTAATGGGGCGGCAGATTGCCACCATGCGGATGCAGTTTTTCTATCAACTCAAAGATTTTGAGCAAGTGGATGCGGTTCTCGCTACCGGCGGATTCCTTAAAGGCCCCATGTTGATGGAACCGATGGCCGTAGCGATGAAAATGGCACGGCAGTATAAAAACAAAGATATAGCTGGGGTGGAAAAAACCTTCAAACGCCATATCAAATGGTTCCGAGGAGATCGCGGCACCCTACTCTACGGAGTGATGTCTTGGATTTTCATGAAAGATGGCGAACCCGAAAAGGCGCGCCAACTTTTGATCAAAGCAAAAGAGGTTACAGACCATGAGACTTTCGCTCAAAACTGGGAACGCCTCTCCAACGATAAAGCAAAAAACTTCTCTAACGCGGGCTTAGGCGAAGAGTGGTACGGCCTCTATCTGGAAAACCCGCCAAACCCCAAGCAGCAACGGATGCGCGGGAATGCCAAAGGCCGCCGTTTTTAGCCGTTAGTAGATTAGAAAAGTAGAGCTTCCAGCTCCGTTGCAACAGAACGGTGCGCAAACTTAGCAGGAACAACGTAGACAGAGCTTCCAGCTCCGTTGCGACAAGAACGTGCGCAAACTTAGCAGGAACAACGTAGACGGAGCTTCCAGCTCCGTTGCGACAGAACGGTGCGCAAACTTAGCGGGAACAACGTAGACAGAGCTTCCAGCTCCGTTGCGACAGAACGGTGCGTGGACTTTGCGGAGGCAATGGAGCTGGAAGCTCCATCTACATTTTCCTATACCTGCGGAAGCCAGGAGCGGTTGGCGGCAATGAAGCGATAGGCCACTTCAGCAAAGCGACGGAAGAGCTTAGATTTCTCATAGCAAGCGAGTAAGCGGCCGGAGCCTCGGCCGAGAGCCAACGATTTTAATACAGCGTAGGCCGCCGAATAAACCCGTCCGTCAGGAAGGATCAATTGCACCGCCTTTGCACACTCCGCCGCACTGACCTGCGGGAACTCGGGGAGTGCCTCTTGATAGGAGCGGCAATCAATCGCTTCCCCAATCCCCTTTCTCCACCGCTGAATCCAGTGCTCACAAAAGGCGCACTCGCCATCCCAAAGGAGCGTCGGTTTCACGGGGGAGTTCAGGGTCATGAGGGCGGCTCCAAAGAGCGGGCAGAACGTATTCAAAAAAAACAGCCGGCAAACTCTACATCACTTTAATTCAATCTTCTGGACGAATGCGACCGCGCAGTTTTTTCTTAGACCCTTGCTTCGTTTTAGCATCGAGCATCTTCGCTTTGGCGCGGCGGGAGCGGCGGCGCTTTTGACGGCGTATCTTTTCGGTGGCCTGTTGCTTGGCACTTTTTTCGCCGAGCGTCTTTTCAGCAATCCGCTCGCAAAGTTCGCGGCGAGCCCAGTAGCGGTTGTCGGCCTGAGAGCGCGTTTTTTGACATCGAATTTCGATGCCGCTGGGTTTGTGGTTGAGCTGAACGCACGATGAGGTCTTATTAATTTTTTGCCCGCCACTGCCGGAGCCTCGGATAAAATGTTCGGTGAGATCCTGATCTAGAATCCCAAGCGCTTCCATCCGTGCTTTCAGCTTTTCCTGTGTTGCTCCCGTAACCATGCAAGCACCTTAGAGGGAGAGACCCCGTTTCGCAATTGATTTCCAGATGACCCTCGCTATCATGCCCCGATGAAAGAACCCCTCGCCATCTTCCCAGCCGACCCTGCGACACTCACCGCGCGGCTTTCCGCCCGTGCGTGGGATACACCTCGGATTGGCATCGTGCTGGGTACGCTATTCCTGCTCTACTTCCTCGCCTCATTCGTCGGACTCTTTTTTCATGAAGAGCAAATGCCGCTAGCGCGATTGATCCTTACGTTTCTGATCTATGCCATCGTCCTCGCAACCATCACGCTCATCCATCGGAAGTGCGGAGGTTCGTGGTCCGTCGACTTCGGTATGGGCGCACGGAATTTGAAAACTCTGGCTCTCGCACCGCTCATCTATTTGGCCGCCCTCCCGCTCCTTTTACTGACCGCACAATTCTCCCAGCTCCTCATGCAACATCTATTCGGAATCGAGCCGGAGTTGCAGGACGTGGCCAAAATATTTTCTCAAGATCCATCCATTCTCCAGGTGCTCTACGCCATCATGGCCATTGGGGCGGCTCCGCTCTACGAAGAGATTATGTTTCGCGGGCTAATTTTCCCCTATCTGGTCAAACACATGGGGCTCGCCCAAGGCACGTTGCTGATCTCGATGCTGTTTGCGATGATGCACTTCCACCTCCCATCGTTCGCACCGCTCCTGCTGCTCTCCGTCGTGCTCTGTCTCGCCTATTGGCGCACCGGCTCGCTATGGGTCAGCATCGGGGTGCACCTTCTCTTCAATGCCGTCAGCATCCTTGCCCTGAATCTGATGAGGTAAGTATTAAATTATGTACCTGCTTCATATGAAGAAACGCTACACTGAGGAATAGATCATCCGCATCTTCAAGCAGGTCGAATCAGCTAGACCCGCTTAATGCTAATCGGCGTGGCGTTGAGCAGGTTTTCGGAGACGGGGCAGCGGGCATCAATTTCGTGAATGAAGGCTTCCTTTTCCTCATCCGTCATATCGGCATCGATATCCACCGTGATGGTGAAGCCCTCAAATCCCACGCGCCCGTCGACCGG
>JAJRRI010000041.1 GCA_024279685.1 Verrucomicrobiota bacterium
AGCACGCCCGCGCACTATGGGCGCATTTTTGGCTATTTTCCGAGGCCTTTTCTTGCGCTGCTCGAATGATCAGACATGATCTTGAATCTTCTTTTATAATCAAGCGAAGCCCCTCCGTTTTAACTCCGACAGGCTGCTAGGGGTGGTGAGTCCATTGGATACGCTTTAACGAGAAGATAGATAGGATGAGAAGAGGGTTGGGAGAGGCGGCGGACCTCCATTCGATTCGTATGATAAAATGTACTCCTATTATTTCCGTATATAAGTTTGGCTCGAAAACTCGACCAGCCAAACCAAATAAAGGGTCTTCGAACTTGGTTCCTCGAAATAGGCTGGCTATGTTTTTGGATCTCACGTTTAGGGAATATGAACAGGTAGGGTTTAATGAAGGTTTCCGCAGTAGAAAAAAGAACCGTATTGGTTACCGGGTGCTCATCGGGCATTGGCCAGGCGACGGCGCGCTATTTGCGAGATCGTGGGTGGGACGTATTACCGACGGCACGGAAAAGTGCTGATCTAGAAGCCCTACGGGAAGAAGGTTTCGATCCGATTGAATTGGATTTAGGAAATAGCGAATCGGTTCAGCAGGCCATCCGGTCGGTTTTGGAAAAGACCTCCGATGGATTGGGCGGGGTGGTTAATAATGCAGGTGTTGCATTACCCGGCGCGGTTGAGGATTTAAGCAGGGATGCTTTACGTAAACAGTTCGAGGTTAATCTTTTTGGTTTGCAGGAATTAACCAATGGGTTCATTCCCGTTCTACGGGCGCAGGGCTGGGGGCGGATTGTGAATGTTAGTTCGATCTATGGACGCCTTGCCGCACCGATGGTTGGATCGTATTGTGCTTCAAAATTTGCATTGGAAGCGTTGTCGGATGCTCTCCGGATCGAACTGTCCGGCTCAGGGGTAGGTTTGAGTCTGATTGAACCGGGGCCGATTGTGACGGCTTTCAGAAGAAATGCCGCGGTCTTGCTGGAAGAGGATGTAATCAACCCCAACTCTCGTTACAACGAGGCGTATATTAAACAGGCCGCGCGCCGCAAGAAGCAGTTTAAGAAGGTCGATTTTATGAATCGTCCGCCGGAAGATGTGGCTCGGCGAATTGCGCACGCGCTGGAGTCGGCGCACCCGCGGCGACGGTATGTAATCACCCCGCCGGCGCATCTGGGGGTTTTTATTGCTCGTTTTGTTCCGGCGGCTTTGGTGGATCGGCTATTGGCGCGGGAGTTGCCGAAATAAACGGTTCCAACACCCAGCGCTTGTTGTACCAGAAGTATTGCTCCGGCCGCTTTCGAATCTCTTTTTCGTAGATATCCAGCGTGAGTTGAGTCATGCGAACCCAGTCGTCCGGTTTGCTGAGTTCAAGATCGGGCTCGATGGGGTCGAATACGATGCACCGATGATACGCCCAGCCTTCGCGGTAGGCCACCATCGGAATGATCGGCACTTTAGCCTGCCGCGCAAAGAGCGCCATACCGGGAACGATATTCGCCTCGGTCCCTAAAAAATGAACCGATAATCCCTGTGTCTTGGAGCGCAGGTCGTTCGTCATGGCGAGGAACTTTCCGGCTCGCAGGTTTCGAACCACTTTTTTCAGCAAGCCCTTATCCTCGCGCGAAATCCCCTCCGTACCCGTTTGGCTCCGCATGCGGCCCATAAGTTGATTGAACAAGGGGTTGCGCTGTTCACCAAAGATGAAAAACATCGGAGCGTCGTACGCGGTGGCGGCCACTCCGCCGAGCTCCCAGCTGCCCATATGAGGGAGCGTACAAATCGCTCCTCGCCCATCGGCCACTTGGTTGTTTATGGCGGTCGCGGCCAAATGGAAGTCGCTACGCTTGTCAAATTCCTTTTTTGTCCAGCGGCTGGATCGAAGGATATCGATGGTATTGAAAAGCATGTAGCGCATCGAGAGTGCGGCAATGCGCCGAACTTCGGCGGGAGGCATCTCTTCCCCCAACACTTCACGAATTCTTTTTTTGCCGTGGCCACGCGCCAGCGAACGAGGGTGAAGGCGATCCATGCCACGCCCGCCCCAGCGGCTAGCGCGAGCCGATAAGGAAGGACGTTGGCCAAAAGCTGGAGACCCCGCAGTCCAGTATATTCGACGATGTGTTTGAGTCGGTATTTCATGTTCCGTTGAATATAGATAGGCCGTCCAAAGAGGTACAGCTGGAAGTGGATAAACCCTATTCTATTCTGTTCGTACAGTTCTAAATAAACAGGCTTCGGACTTGGTTCAGTAGAAGGGGGTGGGTATGTTTCTGCCTTTGAAAAATAGGTGGGAATACCATGAGCTCAAACAATAAAGTCTTTATCTATGATACGACGCTGCGCGATGGCGCTCAGGCGGAGGGTGTGACCTTTTCGCCGGTGTCGAAGATCCACGTGGCCAAGATGCTCGATGCATTTGGCGTGGACTATATCGAGGGTGGCTATGCCGCCTCGAATTCAAAGGACATGGCCTTTTTTAAGGACATTAAAAAGGAAAATCTCCAGCACGCGAAGATTGCCGCATTTGGGAGCACGCGCCGTGCGAATATCGCGGTCGAGGAAGATAAGGGAACCCATGCGTTGCTCGAAGCCGATACGGAGGTTTGCACCATCTTTGGTAAGAGCTGGCTGTTGCATGTGACCGAGGTACTGAAAACCACGCCGGAGGAGAATCTGGCTATGATTGAGGATACCTGCCGCTTTCTGAAGGAAAATGGCCGAGAGGTAATCTATGATGCCGAGCACTTTTTCGATGGCTACCGCGACCATTCGGAATACGCCTTAAAATCCCTCGCCGCTGCCGTGAAAGGCGGGGCGGATGTGCTGGTGCTGTGCGATACGAATGGCGGGCGCCTGCCGCATGAAATGTTTGAGATCACAACTCTCGTCCGCGAGACTTTCGGGATCGCCGTAGGCATTCATACGCATAACGATTCGGAGCTGGCTGTGGCCAATGCAATGGAGTCCGTTCGTGCCGGTGCCGTGCAAGTGCAGGGCACGATTAACGGGTTTGGCGAGCGGTGCGGGAATTGTAATCTACTCTCCATCATGGCCAATCTGCTGAAGAAAACAGATCAAACGTGTTTGGTCGATGAAGAGAAATTGAGAGGGCTAAAACAGCTTTCAAAATTTGTAAATGAGCAGGCGAACCTGCGCGATAATCCGCGTGCGGCATTTGTGGGGGACAGCGCTTTTGCGCATAAGGCGGGCATGCACGTCGATGGCGTGCGCAAGGTATCGCAGAGCTTCGAGCACGTATCCCCCGCATCCGGCGGAAATGAACGTCGCATCCTGATTTCCGAACTTTCGGGCGCGAGTAACGTGATGGAAAAGCTGCTCGAAATGGGTATAGACAACCTTGACCGTAAGTCATCCGAGGTGCGCGAAATTCTCCAGGCGTTAGAAAAGATGGAGCGGGATGGCTATGTCTATGAAACGGCCGATGCCTCTTTTAAAATGTTGATCAAAAAAGTACTCAAGGAGCATAAGCGGTTTTTCGAGCTGGAAGGCTTTCATGTGATTGTTGAGAAGCGCAGCAAGGAAGAAGCCTGTATTTCGGAGGCGACCCTTAAGTTGAAGGTAAATGGCGAACGGGTTTCTGCCGTGGGCGAGGGCGATGGGCCGGTGGACGCACTTAATATGGCACTGCGTCGTGCGCTTACAAAATTTTATCCAAGCATCGATGGGGTACAGCTGGCGGATTATCGCGTGAGCATTCTAGATCCTGAAGAAGCCACGGCGGCAAAAACGCGCGTGGTGATCGAGTCGTCCGATGGCACGTCATCATGGGGCACGGTTGGCGTTTCGGAAAATATTATCGAAGCTTCGTGGGAGGCTCTGGTCGATGGTGTGGAATACAAGCTGTTCTTGGATGAGGAAAAGTAACGAGTAAGGCGTAATCATTTATGCCTTGCGCCAAGTGCTTCTCACGCTTTCACGAATTATGAATTATGGATTAGATTTATGTCAGAACTAACAAAAAGATACGAACCGAAGAGTGTTGAGGATAAGTGGTACCAGCAGTGGCAGGCGGAGGGTCGCTTCCATGGGGATAGCGCGCAGGGGGGCGATCCGTTTTGTATTGTGATTCCACCGCCGAATGTGACGGGTATCCTCCACATGGGCCACGCACTCAACAATAATATCCAAGATGTGCTCACTCGAGTGGCGCGTATGCAAGGTAAGAATACCACTTGGGTTCCGGGTATGGACCACGCGGGTATTGCCACTCAGAACGTAGTGGAACGCGCACTTAAAAAAGAGGGGAAAACCCGCGACGACCTCGGCCGCGAAAAATTCCTGGAGCGGGTGTGGGAATGGAAAGAGCAGTACGGCGGAACCATTCAAGGGCAATTGAAAAAGTTAGGGGCCTCCTGCGACTGGGAGCGCGAGCGCTTCACGATGGATGAAGGGCTGAGCGAGGCCGTGCGTGAAATGTTCTGTCGTCTCTACGATAAGGATTTGATCTATCGCGGGAACCGAATTATTAACTGGTGCTCACGGTGTGAAACCGCGCTGTCGGACGAAGAAAGTGAGCACGTTGATGTCGAAGGTGCGCTCTATCATCTGCGGTACGCCGTTAAAGGAAGGAAACAGAAGATCGTGGTGGCCACCACTCGGCCGGAGACGATGCTAGGCGATACTGCGGTGGCGGTGAATCCGCGCGATGAACGCTATAAAGATTTGATTGGCGAAATGATTATCCTGCCGATTACGAATCGCGAGATTCCGATTATTGCAGATGACTATGTCGATCCAGAATTCGGAACCGGATTAGTAAAAATCACCCCCGCGCATGACCCAAACGACTTTGAAATGGGGCAACGCCACAACCTGCCGAAAATCAACGTGATGACCGATGCGGGTCTCATGAATGAAAATGCAGGACCCTACGAAGGGATGGATCGCTTTGAATGCCGTAAGCAATTGATGAAAGATTTAACGGACGACAAGTTAGTGGAAAAAGTGGAGTCCCATCATCACGCGGTCGGCCATTGCTATCGCTGCGATACGGTCGTCGAGCCGCGCCTTTCACCGCAGTGGTTCGTGAAGATGAAACCGCTGGCGCGTCCGGCCATCGAAGCCGTAAATGAGGGCCGTATCAAGTTTGTTCCCGAGCATTGGAACAAGACCTATATGGGCTGGATGGAAAACATCCGCGATTGGTGTATTTCACGGCAGATTTGGTGGGGGCATCGTATTCCCATCTTCTATTGCGACGACTGTAACCACGAGTGGGCTGCCCGGGAAACCGCGAGTAGCTGTCCCAAATGCTCGTCGGCGAAGGTGCGGCAGGATGAGGATGTACTCGACACCTGGTTCTCTTCCTGGCTCTGGCCTTTCAGTGTGTTTGGTTGGCCGGAAACGAACGAGGATCTAAAGTTTTATTATCCGTCGAAGACGTTGGTAACGGGAAATGAAATTATCTTTTTCTGGGTGGCACGCATGGTGATGGCAGGGCTGGAAATCATGGATGACATTCCGTTCGACACGGTCTATATCCACGGCACGGTGCGCGATGACCAAGGGCGTAAGATGTCGAAGAGTCTGGGCAATTCGATCGACCCGCTCGATATTATCGAAAAATATAGCTCCGATGCACTCCGCTTTTCGTTGCTGATGATTACGGCCACGGGACAGGATGTGTACATCTCAGATGAAAAGTTTGAGATTGGCCGAAACTTTGGCACGAAAATATGGAATGCAGCACGTTTTATGGAGATGCACTCGGAAGGATTTGATGTGCAGGATCTCGCGTTTGACTCGGCTCAATTGAGCCCAGACGACCAGCATTTGCTGGCACGACTGAATGAGGCTATCGCTGTGACCAACGATAATTTGGAGCGCTATCGCTTTAATGATGCGACCGTGGCCATTTACGATTTCTTCTGGCACAGCTACTGCGATTGGTACATCGAATATGCCAAGCCGATCCTTTTCAAAGGCTCGCCGGAGCAAAAGAAACATACGCTTCAGGTGATGCATTTTTCCTTCTCCGCGGCGTTGCGCCTGTTGCATCCCTTCATGCCGTTTCTGACCGAAGAGCTGTGGCACGGAATGGACTATAATCATTCAACGGAAACCATCATGCTCGCCGAATGGCCGGAAAAGGCTGTGGCGGAGGGCATTGATGCGAATGTGGTTAAATATGTGGATGGAAAGCACGATCTCATTCGCGTGGGCCGCATCCTGCGTGCCGAATATAATTTGGCCAATAAGCAGACCGCCGTTTTTCATATCCGCCCGGCCAATGAAACCTATGCGCGGCAGATTACGGAGGATAAAACCTCGATCATGACTTTGCTTAAAGCCGAGGAAATTGGAGTAAAAATTGACTTTACGCCAAGCGGCGCCATGCCGAGCGGGATCAGTGCGCTGGGCACCGTCTACATGTCGATCGAAGGCTTGGTCGATGTCGATGCCGAGATCAAGAAGTTGACCGCGGAACTCGACGAGGTGAAAGGCTACTTGGCGAACGTGAAGAAGAAGCTCTCCAACGAGAATTTTACCAGCCGAGCCCCGAAAGAGGTGGTTGCGGTTCAAGAAAATCGGAAGGACGAGCTGGTCGAAAAGAGCGATAAACTTCAAAAGATGATAGATACACTGCGTGGCTAGAGGAAGCGTACATTATGCCATTCAACAGCTATTTAGTAGGAAAATTTTCAACCACTTACGAAAATAAATACTTTCGCGAGTTTACGGCATTGCTCGACAATAAGTTCAGTGACTCCGATGGAGATCATATTCTGGTAGGTAATATCAGCTGCAATGGTCATCAAATGGATGCAATTTTTATTGCACGCGGCCAAATTACAGTAATTGACTTTAAAGATTATTCTGGAGAACTCACCTTTTCTGAAAATAACCCGTGGAGAATGAAATCCTCTGATGGGAGTTTGGTTTTTGTACAGGGAGGGGCGCAAGCCAGAAACCCGTTCCAGCAAGTAAAGGCATATCGATTCAGTTTAGCTGAAACTCTCAAAAATAATGAATCGGAAGTTTTTCACGGTTTTCGGGATAACATAAATTGGATGCACATTGGCTGCATCGTTTTATTTCATAGAAATGTATCATATGAACAATCTGAAATTCCGATGAAGGCAACACGGTTTTTCCACATAACCGATACAAGTAGAATTGCTGAACTATTGAGTGATTTATATTCCCCAAAACTAGAACTCGATGACTCTGAGGTAAATGCCGTCTTGGATCTATTAGATGTTCGTGAAGAAAATTTGTTTAGCCGATCTTTAGCTGAAGATGGTGATGAAGTGTCGCTTCCTGATACTGCTGGCCGGAATTTGGCCATAATTAAAAAAGTAGCCGGAAGTTGTGAAAATGAAGGGAGTTCATATCTTCGAGGGCTGTCGTTTTACAGAACACTTATCAGTGTTGAAAGATACAACGAACCATCAGTTGAAATGCTGTTCCCTTTCCCTTTTAATGAAGAAGTTTCGAATGGAAGCTACCCCGTAGATCTGACAGAAAATGATGAATTACACCAAATCTTTTTGGAAAACCAACAAGAACGCTTTCCGAAAAACCTACTCATTGGCCTAGATGTAAATATCGGAAATCAAACAATAACGGCTCTTCGTGATATTGTCTCAACAACCGAAATTTCCGCCAAGGGAACTTATCAGGCCGATCTAAATGATTTCGAGCTATATAAAGCATCATTCGAAAAAGCGAATCTTCCAGAAGACATAATCGAGGAACTTTCTCAAGCAGTGGGTCAAAAAATAACCCTCAAGGAGAAGCTCGAATGCATCGGCGGGTTCCTTGATCTTCCACAACTTTGTGTCTCTAGAATCTCTCTTGGATTGAGTCTAGAAAGCCTGTTTTCTGCACAGTTAGTTTCTGAACTTAAAAAGTTGGAAAGGCTCGATGAACAAACTGTCGCGCCTTTGTTGAAGTCGTTTGTATTAAAAGGCTCTTTTTCGGTAGAAGAAGACCAGCTTACCCTGCATCCTTTTGTTGAAATCTCCAGGCTGAATGAATCACAAAAGAAAGCGATTAAGCTGACCTTTAAACAACCGCTAACGGTGCTGACAGGTCCGCCTGGGACAGGAAAATCCCAGGTTGTTGTGAATATTATTGCGAACGCAGTGGTCAGCGGGCACAGCGTTCTTTTTGCAAGCAAAAATAACAAGGCTGTAGATACTGTAAAAGAGCGACTTGATAGAATAACGAAAGAACCCTATTTGCTTCGATTCGGATCTAGGGATCAAATAACAAACTCTGCTATTCCAGAAATAAAAAAACAAATTTCGCGAAGTACTTATAGAAATATGGAAAATGATGATTCTGCATTAGAAACATCAATAGGTGAATTGTCTGAATCTCGTATAAGGCTTGAGTATTTACATGAGCAGGTAGCCTTAATTCCAAAGTTTCAGTCTAAACTGGATACGCTTAATAAAGAGCTAGAAAAAGAAAAAAGTAAGTTTTCAAATTGGGAGTCCCGGTTGAATCCTGACCACAAACGGTTTTTTTACGACAAGAGAGAAACTGTTGGAGTGGACATAAACGATGCAAACCTGCTGATTCAAAAAATCAACCGATGGAACGGCGGGGCGACATCAAGAGTTCTATTTCGAATATTTAATAGATCCAACCTGGAGCAATCACTTAGAGCCATCAACGATTCGCTAAGCGAAGGAATCAACGAATACGTTACTGCATCTTCACCGTGGGTATCAGTCCAGACCAATATTTTGATCAGTGGGCTTAAAAATCTTGAATTCTTAGTAGAGTTAGCAATAATCGAAAAGCAGATACTAAAATATACCGAAGCTTTTTTCTCTATCATATCCACACTCGAAAATGAGAAAAATAATACTTTTGAAAAACTCAATGAGTTGGAGGATTCTGAGGGCGGTAATCGAACCGAAATTTTGACTTTAGAACAGGAAATAATTAAGCAAAGTTCTGAAGTTCTAAATTTAACGATTCGGAAAAAATTGTATAATCAAAACGTTGTTAATACCCAGCAATATATGGACTACCTTCCTGCAAATAATGTCTGGAAAGATGAAGATGTTGCTTCTTTTACACAAATATATGAAGATTTCCTAGAAAGCTATTCGGCAATTTGCTTAACAAGCCTTGCTGTTAAAAATAGTTCACCAGTAACTCCGCCATTGATTGATCTTCTTGTAATTGACGAAGCATCTCAGTGTGATATTGCATCTGCAATCCCCTTAATCGCTAGTGCCAAGCGAGTTGTAGTAATTGGAGACCCGCTTCAGCTTCGGCATATTACAAGTGTTCGGGAATATGAACAGGAATACTTGCTCCAAGAGTTGGAATTGACTGACCTTCAGTTGAATTATGTGAATGATTCACTATATGATCACTGCTTTAAGTTGGCAAATATTTCAAACTTCGAAAGCATTTTTCTCGCCGAACACTATCGTTGTAATCCGGAAATTGCAGAGTTTTCTAGTCGGTATTTTTATGAGAAACGTCTCGGACAAACCATGTCAGTACAAACCAATATGAATCAATTTGAATTCGGAGACGTTGGTCTCAATTGGATTAATGTGGTGGGCTTAATGGAAAAAAGTCGAAATGTTAACTATGCTGAAGTTAATAAATGCATAAAACTAGCGAAACAGTTGGCGATAGAATATCCTAAGGCGTCCATAGGAATCGTAACACCTTTTAAGGATCAATACAGAACGATTTTTGCTAAGCTAGATGCAGAAGTCAGGGAACGCATTAAAGTGGATACGGTACATAAGTATCAGGGTGACGAAAAAGATATCATTATTTTCAGCCTCGCAGTTGCGGCGAATGCAGCACCGAGAGGAATATGGTTTTTAAATACGCATGAATACTTGATAAATGTAGCGATCACCAGAGCTCGGAGTGCTTTGTATATTGTTGGCGATTTAGATTACTGCAAAAATTTGCGTAATGGGTCAAATGTATCTCCATTATCCCAATTGGCAAGGTATGCAGAAGGTCTTGATGGAGTAAAGTAAGTTTAATCGCGGGGATGATCGATGGGATTACCTGCCATTATGTAGGCCAAAGTTTATTGGAAGCCTTTCCTAACAATCGGAGGAGATGAATCATGGCGCTTGAACTGGAAAGTTTAAAAAAATCAATTGGCGCGTTGGAGCGGTCGTTGCGCGTGGCGAAGGAGCAGTCTGGCGGGGAGGATGTGGATCTGCTGGACACCTTGCGTGCGGGCGTGGTTCAGAATTTTGAAGTGGCCTACGAACAAACTTGGAAAATGATGAAGCGTTGGTTGGAAATGAATGTAGGTTCGGTGGAGGTGGATGGGGTAACTCGCCGCCAGTTATTCAGGCTGTGCCATGAGAACCGCTTGATTGACGATGTGGAGGGTTGGATGGCTTTTCATACGTCAAGAAACGAATCTTCACATACGTATAATCAATCAACCGCTGAAGATGTTTCCACGGTTGCTGGGGTATTTTTACCTGCTGCTACAGAGGTTCTTTTAAGGATCGCCGCTCGCAATGATTGATCTGCCTCTATCCCAGCTTGAGACCGTGAAACGAATTCTCGCGGAACAGGTGCCCCAATGCGAAGTTAGGGTGTTTGGTTCCCGAATAAAACAGACGGCTAAGGCTTGGTCTGACCTTGATCTTGCCGTCTTCGGAGCGGCCAAGATAAAGAAACAGAACTTATATGATTTAAAGGAAGCCCTCGAGGAATCCGATCTTCCGATTCGTGTTGATGTATTGGATTGGCATGCGATCTCTCCAGAATTTCAAGCGGTCATCAATGCGGACTACGAAGTGGTTCAGGATTCGGGATCGATGAAGGCTGCCGAGGATTCACCGGAGTATGGAACCCGCCGCCGCTAACAGCTCTGGCGCGGCAAACAAGGACAAATGAATGTTGAATGAAATTAAGGAGAAACCGGCCCGTTTGCCCAAGTGGCTACGGCGTCCGGTCCAAACCGATGCGGCCTATTCGAAAACTCACGCCGCGATGACGAAGAACGATTTGCACACGGTCTGTGAAGATGCAAAATGCCCGAATCGCCATGAATGTTGGAATGCCGGCACGGCGACGGGTATGATTCTGGGGAATATTTGCACGCGCGATTGCCGCTTTTGTTCGATTGCAACCGGTAAGCCGGTGGGTCTTGATCTCGAAGAGCCGCAGCGCGTGGCGGATGCGATTGAACAAATGAATCTCAAGCATGTGGTGATCACCAGCGTAACACGCGATGATGTGTTGGATGGGGGAGCAGAAATTTTTGCTCAAACCATTACTGCGGTGAAGGAGCGGGGGCCTGGTTTGACGGTAGAAGTGCTTACACCCGATTTTTGGGGACGAAAGGAGTCGCTCTATAAGGTATTGGATGCCGGTCCTTTGGTCTTTAGTCATAACATGGAAACGGTGAAACGTTTGCAACGCTCCATCCGTTCGGGCGCGACCTATGAACGGTCTTTGTCGGTGCTGAATATGGCCGCTGAATATGGCGACCAGTCGATCAAAGTGAAAACGGGGATTATGCTGGGGTTGGGTGAAAGCAACGACGAGGTCATGCAGTGCCTACAAGATATTTATGACCATGGTGTTCAGTTGCTAACGATTGGGCAATACATGGCTCCGACGCTGGATCATACACCCACAAACCGCTTTGTGACCCCGAAGGAATTTGAAGAGTTCGAGGCTAAGGCCTATGAAATTGGCTTTGAGGCGGTCGCCTCGGGGCCACTGGTTCGCTCGTCGTATCGCGCGGACAAAATGATTACGGTTCAATAGCGGTGGCGGCTCAAAACGACATAAAGAAGGTGGAAGCATTCTGTGTGTTGATTTGTGCATACAATGAAATGGAGCATATTGAATCGGTCGTGCAGATCGCCTTAGAGCAAGCGGCGAGCAAGGTGGTGGTGGTGGTCGATGACGGATCAACCGATAACACGGCCGAACGTGCGGAACAGGCTGGGGCGCATGTACTGCGTAATCCGAAGAATTTAGGTAAGGGGGCATCGCTTAAACGTGGATTTGAATGGGTGTGCGATCACGGCTATGATGCTGTGATTGTGGTCGATGGCGATGGACAACACGATCCGCGCGAAATTCAACATTTTTTGGATGCCTATGAACGCACGCATATCCCGATTCTGATTGGGAATCGGATGGCCGATACGAGCGGAATGCCACTGGTTCGGAAGTGGACCAATCGCTTTATGTGTCAGGTTTTGAATCGGCTAACCAAGATTTATGTGGCTGATCCGCCGTGCGGATTTCGCTTTTATCGCACGGATATTCTTCCCTTTATTATGAGTGACGAGCAGCGGTTCGCCTTTGAATTTGATATTCTTATTCACGCGGCTGTGCGCCGTATTCGCGTGGACTCAGTTCGCATTTCAACGATCTATCGGAAGGGGCGGCGAGGGAGTCATGTGGCGCCACTACGCGATGCATGGTTGCTGTTCAGGACAGTGCTGGATCATTTTCCGGACCGCCGGGCGATCAAGTAACGTCTAGTCCTTTTCCTTACGGCTGGCCAGAGTTTCGATCAAGGCGATAGCAACAATGCCCACACCCATAATGAGGACGGCGATGGCGGTTTGGCTATTGAACTCGGGCAGGGCATAGCTGTAGCCCACGACCTTAATTTTTTCCCCAAAGCTTTCCGTAATTTCGGTTTTCCATGGCCAGAGAATACAGAGCGATCCGAAGATAAACCCGGTGAGCAGGGCGATGGTTTGGTCGTGGAATTTTTCAAAGATCCATGCGAGTAGCCGGGCAAAGGCCAGCAGACCGATTATGGCGCCGATACCGACGGGGATTAAAACGCTGAGATCAAAGGTGGAGATGGATTTGATCATAACGAGTTGGTAATTTCCCATCAGCAGGAGCACGTAGGAGCCGGATAGGCCGGGCAAGATCATGCTACACATGGCAATAGCCCCGCAGGCCAATAAATAGGGGGTGGATGCATTTTCTGAGGCGGGTTCAAGAAAGGCGATGCTGGCGGCCATCGCTGTACCGAGGAGGAATAAGGCGATGACTGACTTACTACGACGCTCGATTTTTTTACCCACAAAGTAGACTGAGGCGAGAATAAGGCCACAGAAAAAGGCCCACACGTGGAGGGCTTGGTGCTCGAATAGGTATTCGAGCAGGCGGGCAAACGTCAGTATGCTTGCGATAGCACCGATTCCAATGGCGGAGAGGAAGGGGAAATCGATATGCCGGAAGAGGGGTTTGAATTGAAACGTGGAGAGTAGTTTGAGGGCGTGCAGATCGAACGATTTGATGGCATTGATCAGCCGTTCAAATATTCCAGTTAGTAAGGCCATGGTGCCTCCAGAAACACCGGGGATGACATTGGCGGCACCCATGAGTGCGCCCTTGAGGAGATTGAAAATATGCTTCGTCATGAAATACCCGTCCCTATGCTTGTTATGCAAAGTTAAAAGTAGTAGGGCTTAACCTTTAAATTGTCAAATTCATGTCGAACAAAAGGAAATAACCATGACGGATCAAGAAATCTTAGAAGCAGTTAATGTGGTAATGGTTGAAGAAGTTTCGCCTGCGCTGGCCTCTCATGGCGGCGGCGGTGAAGTGACCCAGGTAGAGCATGGGGTGGTATTCATCGAACTCGACGGCGGCTGCAAAGGGTGTCCGGGGGCTCGCATGACCATGAAAAACGGAATTGAAACTCTCTTGAAGGAACGCGTTCCGGCTGTTAAGGAAGTCATCGACGACACCGACCACCGATAATCTATATTTCCATGCCTTTGAGCGATGGAGCAACGCACCGGTACAGGGTATGTACCGGTGCGTTTTTATTTTTTCACTTACCGAGGGAATACCGTTGAACCTCTGTGGCTGATTTGCGAATGTCCTGCAGATATGGCATGGCCTGACATTATGATGTGTTGCAGGGTTCGAACCGCTGTATTGGAGAGTGCTAAATGAAGATTTTAATCGCCGAAGATAATGCCTTTTCCCGGACTCTACTTAAAAAGACGCTGACGAAGGCGGGTTATGATGTGATTGCCGTCGAGAATGGGGAGACGGCCTGGCAGGAACTTCAGCCAGGAGAAATGCCTAAACTTGCATTGATCGACTGGATGATGCCCGGTATGAGCGGAGTGGAGCTTTGCCGTAAAATTCGCGAAAGCGAAAGCGCATCGCCTATCTATGTCATTTTACTAACGGCCAAGTCGGCGAAAGAAGATGTATTGGAGGGCTTTGCGGCTGGGGCCGACGATTTTATTAAAAAGCCGTTCGATAGCGGCGAATTGTTGGCTCGGATACAGGTGGGTCGGCGATTAGTCGAGCAACAGGCGTTGCTTCACTGTCTGATCGATTCGATTCCTGATCCGATCTATTTCAAGGATAATCGCGGCCTCTACCTAGGCTGCAACAAGGCATACACCGCGTTCGTTGGCCGAAATGAGCATGAAATTATCAACCAATCCGATAGCGCCTTCATGCCTGAGAACAAGGCGCGAGATGCCCATATGGAGGATCTGCGTGTATTGGCCTCCGGTACATCCGTAGAAACGGAAGGTTGGGTGGAAGATGCCGATGGGCAAGAGGTCTATCTTAATACATTGAAAATGCCTTATTTGGAGTCTGCAGGGGGAGCTACCGGCATGATTGGCATCAGCCGTGATCTAACCAAGCGTATCCGGATGGCGCAGGAAATGAAGCGTCTAGCTGTGGCGGTGGAGCAATCTACGGAGTCGATCATGATCACCGACGTGGAGGGTGTGGTTCTCTATGTGAATGGGGCCTTCGAATTGATCACGGGCTATGCGCCTGACGAGGTGATAGGAAAAACTCCGGAGTTGTTCCGTAGCGATAAACATGATGACGAGTTCTACCAAAAATTGATCACCACCATTTCGTCTGGAAGTAAGTGGGAAGGACATATTACCAGTTGCCAGAAAGGCGGGAACTTGATCGATGTAGAGGCGATTATCTATCCCATTCACGACGATTCCGGTCAAGTTTTGAATTATGTGGCCATCAGTCGAGACATTACCCAAGAGATGGCCATCGAAACACAGATGCGCCAGACCCAGAAGATGAATGCCATTGGCGAGCTGGCGGGTGGAGTATCCCATGATTTTAATAATATTTTAACGGCGATTCTTGGCTATGTAGCGCTATGTATGAATTCGGTTGATAAGGACGATAAGGTTCATGGATATCTCATAGAAATCGTCAAGGCAGGCGATCGTGCCGCCAAGCTGGTCCGCCAAATTCTTACGTTCAGTCGTCAGGAAGAACAGGATTTTCATTCCGTGGTCTTGCAGTCGGTCCTGAGAGATTCTTTAAGTCTGGTACAGACGACCATCAAGCCATGCATCGCGGTGGAAATCGAGATCGACGAGCAATGTGGATCGATTTTTGGAGACACCACGCAGATTCAGCAAATTATAGTGAATCTGTGCACCAATTCTGTACATGCCTTGGGGCAGGAAAAGGGTGTCTTACACATCTCCCTCAAGCAGGTGGAACTACTCGGTGGAAAACATGAAGATCGAGCGGTGGACCTTGATCCTGGGCTCTATGCGTGCATCACCGTTAAGGATACTGGGGGCGGTATGTCGCCGGAGACCTTAGAACGTATTTTTGAACCTTACTATACGACGAAAAAGAAGGGGGAGGGGACCGGGTTTGGCTTGTCTATTGTGCATGGCATCGTACAGAAACATCGCGGGTATATTGTGGTGGAAAGCGAGCTTGGAACCGGTAGCACCTTTAAATTGTATCTGCCCTTACTGCTCGAAACGGCCGAGGCGGAGGAGCAGGCTATTCAACATTCTACTCCAGAAGGGCGTGGACATATCCTTTTCGTCGACGATGACGATGTGGTGCTCTCGATGGGGCGCGAAATCCTAGAATCATTTGGGTATTCGGTATCGACGGCAACCAATGGGGTTCGAGCGCTCGAAATTTTTCGGCAGAATCCAGATGCGTTCGACGGATTAATTTCCGACTACAGCATGCCGGAGATGAACGGTCATGAGCTGATTACCGAATGCCTACGTTTGAAACCTGGGCTTCCGGCCATCTTGTGCAGTGGCTATAAGGAAAAAGTGGAAGGGGAAGATCTCGGGAAGCTGGGCCATACTGCCTTCTTTCTGAAACCGCTCGATTGGCGCGAGCTCAGTCGGATACTCCAGCAGGAAATTAATCGACAGATCTAGTTAGGTTTTGTTGTGGCATAATTTTTGCTTTATTCAGCAGAACGTAACATTAGGGATTTGCATATGAAGAGAATCGACCGCTACCTCGAAGAAATGCTGGAAAAAGGGGCCAGTGATATTCATTTGTCCACCAACCACCAACTTTGCTTTCGCATCGACGGTGAAATGCAATTTCAACGAGGGACGGAAAAATTCACCGAGGAAGAGTTACGGGAACTTCTCTACGAATTGATTCCGGAACGAAATATCACGGAACTGGAGGAGGAGTGGGATACCGACTTTGCCTACGAACTTCCAGGAACGGCGCGTTTTCGCGTTAATATTTTCATGGACCACGAGGGGATTGGTTGCGTCATGCGCCAGATTCCATCTCGGATTCCAACGTTCGAAGAGTTGAATATGCCCGAAGGCATCCGCTCGTTTTGCTTCCTGAAAAAAGGATTGGTGATTGTAACCGGCCCAACCGGAAGCGGAAAATCGACTACACTTGCCGCCATGATCGATCTGATCAATCGTACACGCCGTGAGCATTTGATCACCATTGAAGATCCCGTCGAATTTAAGCACCGCTCCATGGGGTGCCTCGTCAACCAGCGGGAAATTCATGTGCACACGAAAAGTTTCTCCACCGCCCTACGAGCTGCCCTGCGCGAAGATCCTGATATCATTATGGTGGGGGAAATGCGCGACCTCGAAACCATGGAAGTTGCCATTGAAACCGCCGAGACGGGGCACTTGGTTTTCGGTACGTTACACACCAATACAGCGGCCACGACCGTTGACCGAATCATCGATAAGTTTCCAGCCGATCGTCAGAATCAAATCCGTACCATGTTGGCTGACTCGCTTAAGGGTGTGATTGCCCAAACGTTATGCAAACGGATTGGCGGTGGACGAATTGCCTCGGCCGAAATTCTGGTGGTCACGCCCGCCGTAGCCGCCAACATCCGCGAAGGGAAGACCCATCAGATTCCATCGCTTATGCAAACCGGTCGCAATGTCGGTATGTGCACGTTCGCCGACGACCTTTTGAGCCTAGTTAAGCGCGGGATCATTACGCCGGAAGAGGCTTATCTTAACGCGATCGATAAACCCTTCCTTCAGAATAAATTCGATGAGGAATCTATAGAATTTAACCTTAATTTGGCTGAGATCGAGGATATCGATTCTGATGTAGAAAAGGAGGGGGATTCCTCTAAAGGTGAAAAGGCGCGGAAAAAATTACATATTAACCCCCGCGATACGGCCGCCTTGCGAGACGTCGTACTTATTCTTTCCACGGATGAGAACCCGGACGAACGTAACGGAGCTGAAGCCTTAGAATATGCTCAGAGATTACTCGATATTACCGGACAGAGCGATCCGCTCACGCTAGTTCTTATCAGTGCGGCCTATGCGGAACTTCAGCATTTCTCCGAGGCCTCTGATTGGGCAAAACGGGCGCTTAAAATAGCCAAGAGTAACAAGCAAAAAGATCTGATGGTTCGGATTCAGCGCTACATTAATCTCTACAAGCGCAGCATGCCTCTGCGTGGAGAAACGCTCTAGCGCGGGCCGCGCGTAAACAAGGGTTCGGCCGGGCGTGAACGTTTGGCGTCGTATTGGTAGCCATCCCCATCAAATGCATGGAGATCTTTGGCTTTGGTAATTTGGTTTTGGACGATAAATCGAGCCATGTTACCACGGGCTTTCTTGGCGTAAAAGCTGATGATTTTCAGTTGCCCATTTTTCTCATCCTTGAAGACCGGACTAATGATCTGTTTATTGAGTGTTTTACGATTAATGGCTTTGAAATATTCCTGCGAAGCGAGATTGATCAAGTGATCTCCCTCGAGGCGGTTGAGTTCTTCGGTAAGGGTTTCTTTCCAGAATTCATACAGATTTTTCGTATCCCGCATTTTGAGCGGGCGGCCCATTTCGAGGCGGTAGGGCTGGATCAGATCCAGCGGCCGGAGTAATCCATATAATCCGGAAAGAATACGCAGGTGGTTCTGGGCAAATTGGATCTCATGTTTCTGGAGCGTTGCGGAATCGAGTCCGTCATAAACATCCCCAGTAAAAGCGAACAGGGCTTGTTTTGCATTTTCAGTATTGAATGGCGTATCCCATTCTTTGAACCGTTGCTGGTTGAGCAGGGCTAATTTTTCGCTAATGGCCATGAATTCCATCAAGTCGGTCTTCGAGAAAGTTCGTAGTTTAGCAACTAGGTTCTTCGAGAGGCCGAGGAAGGCCGGTTGGTTACCTTCGGCGAATGGAATCCGCTCCATATCCATACTTTTGGAAGGTGATAATACAATAACCATGTTTTTTCCTGTAGCTAAAGAGGAGCGTTCATGGTTTCTTTTTCAAGCATTTCACGGATGGGCGTAGCATAGATTTCGGGCTCCAGCAGGAAAGAGTCGTGCCCTTTATCGGAGCGAATGGAAATAAATTCCGATTTAATACCACTTTCAATAAGCTTGGTATGGATCTTTTCCTGCTCTTCGGGGTAGAAGCAGACATCGGAATCGATACTAAATATTAAATATTCCTGATGTGTACAATCGCTAAAAACCTCGGTGTAATCCTTTGCCCCGCAGTCGCGCGCAAGGTGGTAATTCGTCCATCCGGCGATAAGATAGAGATAGGTATTGGCATCGAAGCGCTGCAGGAATTTACGCCCTTGATGGAGAATGTAGGATTCGAGCGGGGTCTTTATTTTATACCATGAGAACTCGTCCTGTTCTTGTTCACATTTATGCGTCATGCGCGCTTCCATGGCCTGGAGCGAAACAAACGTCTTATGCGAAATCATGCGCGCAAGCGCCAGGCCGCGCAAGGGAGCGGGGCCGTCGTAGTAGTGGCCATTGCAAAAGTTTGGATCGTTCTCAATGGCTAAGATTTGTTCAAGATTATGGACGCGTGTGAGCGTGGTAGATTCGATGCCGCAGGCCAAGGGGATGATGCGGTTGACTCGCTGTGGATAGCGCGCAGAAAAGTTCATGACGAGCATTCCTCCGAGCGATGACCCAATGGCCGCATGGAAGGTTTTTATGCCGAGCTGATCAAAAAGTGGAATCTGGGAGTCGACGATATCGCCAAAGGTGATTTGCGGAAAGTCGCCGCCGAACTCCTTGCCGGTCTCGGGATTGATCGACGAGGGCCCAGTGCTACCGTAGCATCCGCCAAGATAGTTGACACATACGACGAAGAATCGGTTGGTATCGATCGTTTTTCCCGGACCGACAAAGTCATCCCACCAGCCCGTTTGACAGGCCTCATCCCAACGTCCGTTGGCTTCGGGAACATCGGGGTTAAAGCCAGCAACGTGCTGAGAGCCGGACAGGGCGTGGAAAATCAGAACGGCATTGTCCTTTTCCTCGTTGAGTGTACCCCATGTTTCGTATGCGAGGGTAATTGGGCCGAAATCCTGCCCATCGTGTAGCACAAGGCGGGATTGAGCATTTTCACCGTAGGTAAAAAACTTACTTTTTACGTCCATTACATCCTTAAAAAGCCATCCCCGAAGGGATGGCTGCATGGGGGTGGCTCTAGATGTTTTCGAGAGCTTGGTCAATATCAGACAAGATATCGTCGATATGCTCTAAGCCGACCGAGAGGCGAACTAAATCCGGCGTGATGCGGACTGCTGCTTGCTGCTCTTCGCTCATTTGAGAATGAGTGGTCGTGGCGGGATGAATGGCCAGACTGCGGGCGTCTCCTACATTTGCAAGGTGTGAGAAAAGGCCGAGGCTTTCGATGAATTTCTTGCCGGCTTCTTGTCCGCCCTTGATCCCGAAGACCACCATGCCACCTGCGCCGTTGGGCAGATATTTCTGGGCCAGTTCATAGGAAGGATCACCTTCGAGTGCCGGATGGCGAACCCACTCGATTTTAGCGTGATTCTGTAGGTGTTTAGCCACGGCTAGTCCATTTTCAGAGTGGCGCTCCATGCGTAAGGGGAGGGTTTCGATCCCTTGCAGGGCCATCCAGGCGTTATCTGGAGCGATGCAGGCTCCAAGGTTGCGGAGCGGAATCAGGCGCATGCGTAGGATGTAGGCGAGCGGAGCGAGGTCGCCGAGGTCGTTGGCGAAGCTGACATTCCAGTAGCTTGGTTCTGGATCGGAGAGCTGGGGGTGCTTGCCGGTGGTCCAGTCAAACTTGCCGGAGTCGATCACAATGCCGCCGATGCCGGTGCCGTGTCCGCCCAGCCATTTGGTCAGAGAGTGTACGACAATGTCGGCCCCATGTTCGAGTGGGCGAGTGAGCGCAGGGGTAGAAAAGGTGCTATCAACGATTAGCGGCAGACCGTTGGCGTGCGCAATATCAGCGATGGCTTGAATATCGACTACATCAAGTAGCGGATTGCCGATGGTTTCGCAGTAGACCGCTTTAGTTTTATCGGTGATGGCGTCGGCATAGTTTTGTGGGTTGGTCGGATCAACAAAAACGACCTTGATACCCATGGAAGGCAGGATGTCGTTAAACGGTGTGTAGGTTCCGCCGTAGAGATTGTTAGCCGCTACGATTTCATCGCCTGATTTTGCGAGGTTAATAATGCTGTAAAAGATAGCGCTGGTGCCCGATGCGAGGGCAAGGCCGGCGGCTCCGCCTTCCATGGCGGCAACGCGCTGTTCAAGCACATCACTTGTCGGATTCATCAGGCGGGTATAGATGTTACCCAGTTCTTTGAGTGAGAAAAGGTTGGCCGCGTGTTCGGTGCTGTCGAAGCGGTAGGATGCGGTGCGGTAGAGCGGCACGGCATGCGCGTGGGTAGTCGGTTCGGCCGATTCATAACCGGCGTGCAGGCAGTTGGTTTCCAGTTTGCTCATAGGTTTTTCCCTTTTGATGTTAACGTTACGGAGCTGTGCAAGGGTACTTTAGAGGAAAGACATCGAACATTTTCCCTTTCGGGAACACATCGTTGCTTTGCACTGAAAAGCCTGGCCTTAGCACCTTATTATTAACTTTTAAGGTTGCCGGACGATCACCGGGCCAGTCCCCTCTCGCCGCTCTCAATGCATGTAAATATGAGAAACAAGGTAATGTTTTATGCGCTTTAGTCAAGCGGGTGCTTTCATTTTTTTTTATCCGGCACAGGGCATAGATTGCGCCCTAATGGTTAAAGGTAGGCCAATGTTACGGGGGTTTCAAAAAAAGGACTGGAATATGAACGTAGAAAAATTCAAATAGTGGGGCTTTCCGGTCGAACGAATGTTTCTGGTAGCGAGGCCCATCTATCCGAAAGGTTTGTCCTTCAGCTCATGCAATCCATTCACGAAAAATCGATCCGTCGGCCAGAGAGTGGATCGTGTGGAAGGTGCGGGGTAAGTCGACCTGTTTGAGAATTTGAGGATAGACACGCTGTGTAATTTTTGCCATTTTTATACATATTTTGTGGAATTCAGGAGCGAATGCATGCCGACCAAAAGAAAGTACAATGTAAGTGGAACCAAAGATTTTATTGTGTTAGCAGGGATCTTTTTTTTCCTCTGCCTGTGGGCGATTAAGGATGCATGGTATCCTTCGGACAAGGTGCTTGAGGAACACCCTCGGGAGATCGCCGTGGCCTTCGAGATAGAGGGTATTGTCGGTAAATTACATGTTGCACCGGGGGATTCGGGGATTGAGGAGCAGGTCCTTGCGGAGCTGCGTCGTGCTGGGATACAGGAGAAATTTGATGCTTCGGTAAAAACGTACTCCGAAGCCAAGCGTACACATTCCCATGTGGATGAATCTTTGCGGACAATGATTACGAAGGGCGACTCTTCCGGAAAGATGACCCAACTCAAAGCAGACCGGATTGAGGCTCAAACTGCGATGGATTCTGCCTTGAAACAGTTGACCCTTTTTCGGCAAAAGCTTGATCTCACCGAATTATATTCTTCTGGCGAAGGAACCGTGAAAGCGATTCTTGTGCCGGCTCATAGTCAGGTTAAGGCCGATCAGGCCGTCCTTTTGATCGTTCCTGACGATCATTTTTATCTCTTCAATCAAAGCCTAGCGATTTTTAGTTTTATCGCTTTTTGGGTTTTCCTCGGTATCCACATCCTCGCCCAGTAGCAAATTTATCTAATTCGCTAATAAGTATGGGATTAGCTTGACCGTTTTTTGCGGCGGACTATTATCCGTGGATCATTTTTGCGCATCAGGCGCAGTACTTATTGAACCGTCTTGAAATCAAGGAGATATATAAATGACGAAGAGAGATTTGGTGATGCGAATTGCAGACGAAACCGGACTGATTCAACAGGACGTCCACGCCGTTATTCAGAAGAGCCTCGACTACATTGTCGAAGCACTCGAAGAGGGCCGCACGGTGGAATTTCGTAATTTTGGAGTGTTTGAGGTTCGTGAGCGCAAACAGCGTATTGGCCGCAACCCCAATAAGCCGGAAAATGTCGTCACCATTCCCGCACGAAAGGTGGTCAAATTTAAACCCGGCAAAGTCATGCGCGAAAAAATTACCGGCTGCTAACGACCTATGGCTTCCCATGAATTCCAGCCCCTTCAAGGCATGTCGGACATTCATGCGCCGGAGATCTATCTTTGGCGGATGATCGAAGAGCGCGCCCGAACCCTATTCAACAGCTACGGCTATGAAGAACTTCGAACGCCTTCGCTCGAAAAACTCTCCGTCTTTAAACGGTCTATCGGCGATGCCACCGATGTAGTTCAAAAAGAGATGTATGCCTTCAAGGATCGTGGAGATCGCGAGCTTGCCTTGCGCCCAGAAGGCACCGCCGGAACCATTCGCCATTTGGCCGGCCTCGGCGAAGAAGGGCTAAATTCCCGAGTGTTTTACATCGCACCTATGTTTCGTTGCGAACGCCCGCAAGCCGGTCGTAAACGACAATTTCATCCAGTCGGCGTTGAGGCCACCGGCGTGCCGAACCCGTTGGCCGATGCGGAGTGCATCGCCCTCCAACAAAACTTACTCGAAGCGTGGGGACTCACCGGTTCCACGATCAAAATCAACAGCCGTGGCACGAAGGAAGATCAAAAATTGATCGCCGAAAATCTGCGCGAGTTGCTCGAGCCAGTGCGCTCCGATCTTTGTGAAGATTGCCAGCGACGGATGGATGAAAATGTCCTCCGCGTAATCGATTGTAAAAATCCAACGTGTAAAGAGATCGCGGCAACCCTTCCTGAAATGCGTTCATTTATGACGCAGGAGTCGCAAGATTATTTGAATACCGTCATCGAAACCCTCTCCGAAATGGGCGTGGCCGTAGAGTACGACCGTAGTCTCGTGCGCGGACTCGATTACTATGTTAACACCGTTTGGGAAATCACCCACGGCGCACTCGGATCGCAGAACTCCATTGCAGGGGGCGGCCGCTATGAAATCGCTCTCGGGAAAAAAGGCGTTCCTGGGGTCGGATTTGCCATGGGCATCGAACGCGTCATCACCTCGCTCGAAGCCTGCGGCATCACCGCTGAACAATTTGCGCCGAAGGGCGGTACTTGGTTGGTTTCACTGGGCGCTGACGCATTGATTGAAAATATGAAACTCGCCCGCGAACTGCGTAATCAAGGCGTTCGCTGCGGAATGGAATTGGCCGCCAAAAGCATGAAAGCGCAAATGCGCAAGGCCAACCGCGAAGGGGTCGAAAGAGTCATTATCCGAGGCGACGAAGAAATCGCCAAGGGAACCGTTATTGTAAAAGACATGGCCGAAGGGTCGCAAGAAGAAATTAATTTAAGGGACGTAATCGTCTAGGAGAAGAGATGCATAGATATAGAACCCACACGTGTGGCGAACTCACGAAAGAGAACGTCGATCAAACCGTTAAGATTTCCGGCTGGATTAACAGCGTCCGCGATCACGGTGGAATTCTTTTCATCGACCTTCGCGACCATTATGGGCTAACCCAAATTGTGATTGACCCTTCGCAACCCTTCTATAAAGGCATTGAACACTGGCGAGTTGAAAGTACGGTCTGTTTTGTTGGAAAAGTCGTTTCCCGTATTGCGGAAGCCACCAACTCCAAGCTCGCCACCGGCGAAATTGAGATCGTCGCCGAAGAGATGGAATTGCTTGGCGAAGCCGCCGTTATCCCGTTCCAAGTCGCCAAAGACGAAGAATGCAACGAAGCATTGCGGCTTGAATACCGCTTCCTCGATCTGCGCCGCCAGAGCTTACACAACAACATCATCCTGCGCTCCAAGGTGATTGCTCGCATGCGCGAACTAATGACCGGTCTCGGATTTATGGAAATCCAGGCCCCGATCCTGACCAACAGCTCGCCCGAAGGTGCGCGTGACTACCTCGTGCCAAGCCGCGTTCATCCCGGCAAGTTCTACGCCTTGCCGCAAGCGCCCCAGCAATTCAAACAGCTCCTCATGACCTCCGGCTTCGACCGCTACTTCCAGATCGCTCCCTGCTTTCGCGACGAAGACGCCCGTGCCGACCGTTCGCCCGGCGAATTCTATCAGCTCGATATGGAAATGGCCTTCGCCACGCAGGACGATGTCTTCGAAGTGAACGAAGAGGTACTCTACAAACTCTTCACCGAATTTTCTGACAAGCAAATCGACAAGCCACCCTTCCTGCGCCTTCCATTCCGCGAAGCCATGGAAAAATATGGCTCCGATAAACCCGATCTGCGAAATCCGCTCATCATGCAGGATGCCACCGAACTGTTCCGCGACTGCGACTTTAAGGCCTTTGCTGGAGTTGTTGCTTCCGGCGGAGTGGTCAAAACGATCGCGGCCAAGGGCTGCGCCGGTCAATCGCGTAAATTTTTCGACGACATGATCAAGTTTGCCCAGTCCGTCGGTGCCAAAGGCCTCGGCTATCTGCGCTGGAATGAGGGCGAAGTGCAAAGTCCAATTGCCAAGTTCCTCTCCGAAGAGACCTTGAATCAGCTCAAGGAATTAGGCGGGGTGGGCGACGGCGATGTCATGTTCTTCATTGCCGACCAACTTAAAGGCGCCAACGAAATTGGAGCGGCGGTTCGCGATGAGTTGGGCCAGCGCCTCGACCTCATCGATCCCGACGTCTTTAAATTTTGCTGGATCGTCGACTTCCCGATGTACGAGCTCGACGACGACGGCAAGGTGGAGTTCAGCCACAACCCATTCTCCATGCCGCAGGGCGGCATGAAGGATATCGAAGAAAAAGACCCGCTCGACATTCTCGCGTTCCAATACGACATCGTTTGCAACGGAACCTAACTCTCCTCCGGAGCAGTACGGAATCATAGCCCGGAACTCATGGTCAAAGCCTTCGACATTGCGGGCTACGATCAGTCCGTCGTCAAAGCTAAATTTCCGGCCCTCCACCGCGCCTTCCAATACGGTGCACCACCTCACGCAGGCATCGCCCCAGGCGTCGACCGCATCATTATGCTACTGGCCAACGAACCCAACATTCGCGAGGTCATTGCCTTCCCGATGAACCAGCGTGCGCAGGACTTGCTGATGGGTGCCCCTGGAAACGTCGATCAGAACCAGCTCCGCGATCTGCACCTCAAGCTCAACCTGCCGAAGAAAGCGGAAAAAGAAGAAGAGGCCTAAGCCTAAGTTTCTTGCCCAAGCAAAAGCCGTCCGTTTGGGCGGCTTTTACTTTTCCAGCCCGAACCGTTTGAATTCCTCAATGGCATAGCGGTCGGTGCATCCGGCGACATAATCGCAAGCGGTACGCCAGAGCCCCTCTGATTCGATCCGTGCGCGGGCCTTGCATCCCATACTTTCAGGATGCTCGATGTAGTGCAGGAATAGCTTCCGCATCATGCCGACCGATCGTTTTGTGGCATCCGCAACGCCGTGATGGAAATAGAGATGCTCGAACATAAAGGCGGTAAACTCGGAAAGAGCCGCTTTCATTGCAGGGCTAAAATCGACGGTGCGCTCAGCGGCGATCATCACTTCGCGTACGCTAGCTGGCGTTGGCTTTTGAAGAGTTTGGCGCGAGTGCTCAATCACATCAACCATTTGAAGTTCGAGCAGGTTGCGGATAGTGGCACGCAGGAACTGGTCTTCGCTCAAATTGGAATAGCGCTCCCGAGTGGCCGTAGCTGCCCTACGCCAGAATTCGGTTTGTTCGAGTTGGTTGAGTGTAACAATCCCCGCTTCGAGGCCATCGTCAACGTCGTGTGCGTGGTAGGTCATATCGTCGGCAATGTCGGCAATCTGTGCTTCGATGGATTGAAAGGGGCCGATGGGGTGACCATCGAGTTCGGCATTTTCCACCTGCGCTTCGTGTTTGAGCAACCCGGCGCGGACTTCCCATGAGAGATTTAGGCCTTGGAAGCGGGGATAGGGCGATTCGATAACCTCAACGAAGCGTAGGCTTTGCAAGTTATGGTCGAACCCACCGTGGTTTTGCATTAAATCATCAAGCACATGTTCCCCGGCGTGTCCAAAAGGGCTATGGCCGATATCGTGTGCGAGGCAGATGCACTCCGTTAAGTCATCGTTGGCTTTGAGAATGCGCGCGAGGGTGCGGCCGATGGCCGTCATTTCCATGGTATGCGTGAGGCGCGTGCGGTAGTGGTCGGCAATGCCATTCACGAACACCTGTGTCTTATATTCCAACCGCCGGAAGCACTTACTATGCAGGATACGGTCGCGGTCGCGCGCAAAGCACGATCGTAAGGGGTGGTCGTCCTCCGGATGGTGGCGTCCGAGGCTTTTGGCACTGTGGGTGGCGTAGGCGGCCAGGTGGTATTCCTCGGCACTTTCCCAATCTATTCTCGCGTGACTCATGGGGACAGACTATAAAGAAGGTCATCATCAAGATCAAACCGGAGAAGAGCTAATGTACGAAAAAACGATTTCAACGAAAACGGTGTTCAAAGGGCGCATCCTAGAGGTGGACGTCTTGGAGGTGGAGCTTGAAGACGGCCGCCGGTCTGTCCGCGAGATTGTGCGGCATGGTGTGGCCGTGGCCATTATTCCGCAACTACCTGACGGGCGGTTCGTGTTCATTCGTCAGTTTCGTAAAGCCATGGAACGAGTCTGCTTCGAAGTCGTGGCCGGCAATTGCGATCCCGGCGAGGAGCCAGCGGTGTCTGCCGCACGCGAGTTACAGGAAGAAACGGGCTATATTTCTCAATCCATGGAGCTGCTTGGCCCGATCTTTCCTAGCGTCGGCTACTGTACCGAGCGCATCGATATCTTTTTCGCCACCGTTTCCGAATCAGGCGCCACCTCCTTCGACGAAGACGAAAATATTGAAACCGTCCTCCTCACCGAAGCGGAACTAGATGAAATGATCCGCACCAACCAAATCACCGATGCTAAAACCCTCGCCGCTTGGATGCTCTATAAATCGCAGAATGGATTTGAGCATTAGATAATGGTGGTTTATCGAGTTTGGAGTTGATTCATACCCCGAAAAGCGATTTTCTGCCCACTTCATTTTAACCTTGGAAGGATTCTCATGAGCGAAAAAGAAAAAATCATCTACACGATCACCGACGAAGCGCCAGCTTTGGCCACGTATTCACTACTCCCCATTATTTCCGCTTATACCCGTGCGGCAGGCGTGGTGGTTGAACGTCGCGATATTTCTCTGGCGGGCCGAATCCTTGCCGTTTTTCCAGAGTTCTTAACGGAAGAGCAACGGGTCTCTGATGCGCTTGCTGAGCTCGGGGAGCTGGCCAAAGTGCCGGAAGCCAATATTATTAAGTTACCTAATATTTCCGCCTCCATCCCTCAACTAAAAGCGGCCATCGCCGAATTGCAATCCAAGGGTTTTTCACTTCCCGACTATCCAGATGCACCCCGCTTCTCCAGCGAAGAATCCATTCAGGCCCGCTACGATAAGATCAAAGGGAGCGCGGTCAACCCCGTGCTCCGCGAAGGGAACTCCGACCGTCGGGCCGCCGCCGCCGTCAAGCAATACGCTAAGAATCACCCGCACCGTATGGGCGCTTGGTCCGCCGACTCCACGTCCACGGTTTCCAGTATGGAAGGGAACGATTTTTTTGGGAATGAAAAGTCCGTCACAATACCAACGGCCACTACGGCTAAAATTGAGCTGATCGCCGAGGATGGCAGTACGACGTTGCTCAAGGATGGTCTCGCACTTCAAGCGGGGGAAGTGCTCGACGGAACCTTCATGAGCGCCAAGGCTTTGGAAAACTTTCTCGCAGAACAAGTGGTTCAAACCAAAGCAGCGGGCACGCTTTTCTCGCTCCACATGAAAGCGACCATGATGAAAGTATCCGATCCCATCATCTTCGGCCACTGCGTCAAGGTCTTCTATAAGGCGGTCTTTGAAAAACACGCCGACACGATCAAATCGCTTGGGGTGGATGTGAAGAATGGGTTTGGTGATCTTTGCGCCAAAATCGAAACCTTGCCCTCGGAGAAAAGAGCTGAAATCGAAGCTGATATTGCCGCAGTCTATGAAGTAGCGCCAGACATGGCCATGGTCGATTCGGAGAAGGGCATCACTAATTTACACGTGCCGAGCGATGTGATTATTGATGCTTCGATGCCTGCGGCCATCCGTACCTCAGGCCAAATGTGGAATAAGGCGGGACAGTTGCAAGACACCAACTTTATTATCCCGGATCGTTGCTACGCCGGAGTCTATGCCGAGACGATTGATTTTTGTAAAAAGAAGGGTGCTTTTGATCCGGCAACGATGGGCACGGTTCCGAATGTCGGGCTCATGGCCCAGAAGGCAGAGGAGTATGGCTCGCACGATAAGACCTTCGAAATCCCCGCAGCGGGAACCGTTCGCATCGTCGATAACGCGGGCCATATACTCATCGAACATGCGGTAGAAGTAGGCGACATCTGGCG
>JAJRRI010000042.1 GCA_024279685.1 Verrucomicrobiota bacterium
TAGCTTATAGATATCGCTACGGTGGACGTCTCCAGAAATCCCGATCACACCGCTAATATCATTTTTATAAATAAATGAAAAAAGTTTTTGGCGTTCGCCGATATAATACCGTCCAGCCCAACCGTCACTTTCCACCCTGCCAAATTGAGTGCCGGACACAAGAACTTTGTAGCGGCTTGTTGAATTTTTAAGCCCGATACAGAGCCAATCAAACTGCTTTTTCCCCAGCATGGTTTTTTCTTTTTTTCGTGCTGGGTATCTTCCGTCAAGCAGAAAGAATTCGATATCTCCGACTACAAATGAACAGTGAATACCTTTGTTACCAGAGAATCCATACGATGGGTTGGGCCAGTATTCTTTGAATGCGGCGAGGGCTTCATCGGCATATTTATGGGTACCATCGCAGTCATTTGGACCAAATCGTGATCGTCATAGATCCCATACGTCGGTGTCGAGGACGTCAGTTGCGTGAAACCTTCGACCTCTCTGAGTTTCTTATTCCCCGTGCGAACGTCTACTTTAGAACCTTTGTGTGTATAGGGGAAATCACCAAGGAATAGGACTAAATTAGCTTCTCTTGAATCCATTTTTGTGAATACAGATGTCCCGGGGCGCATTTTATTTTCGTCAGCTCTATAGCCGTATCCGTAGACAATGCGGATAGGCTTATCCTTCAAAGATGAATCTAGCGTGGTGAGAGTTCCCTCAAAGTGGAAATCGCCAGCAAGAACAACATAAGTATAGAGACTGTTCGGTTTTAAATTTTGGAACCTAACTATAGCGGCATGGTCAGCCTCAACGTTGGTTTTAAGCTTCCGAATATGCTGTTCGGATAGATGTTTTCTATTGGATAAGGTAATCATCACGTCACCGGGTATGGTAGTCCTCAGCCAAATAGCAGCGCTATTTTCGGATACCGCGCCCAGCATCGGCCCATGTGAAATTTCTAATCCGTTGTCTGCGTAAGTTCCTGAATCCATTAATAATAAGGCTAAAGTCAATATGTGAAAGCGAATGTTCATGCTGTTGATCTCCTTTTTTTTATTCAATAATTCTAGGGCGTCTTTCGCCATATTAACAGAGCTCTTTTTCTCTAGTTTTAAAAAAAAGAACCAAGGTTGCTATGGCAAACAAAAAACTTACTAAGGAGATCGGCGGCAATCCACCATACCATTTCTCCACCTTTAGCCAGCCTCCGAAACCCATTGTCACCAGATGTCCTACAACAAAAACAATAGAGAGGTGTCGAAATATTTGTAGCCGGATAAAAACGGACCTTCCACTGATAGAAAACCAAAAACAGTACGCCGCCAACACTCCAAATAAAACAGTAACTTCTCCGGTCAAATTCATCTTACCTGTGCCGAAAAACTTGGGATAGTAATCGCTAGATAGGATAGCGAAAGACAATAAAATATGTATAAAAGCGAAATGGAAAGAAGCCATCCCCCAAAATCGAATTTTATCCACGCGGCCTTTTTTATGATGTAAAGCTGCGCAAAACAAAAAGATCATGGAAGCCATGGAAACAGACTTGTTCAGCAGGTAAGCAGGTATCTGAATCGGAGAAACGGGGCCAAATATTACATACCGGATAATGGTGTATAGTGTTGTACACAGTACTATAAAAACCAATTTTTTAATCATATGGTATCTCTTCTACTAAAATGAATACTCATTAAGGCGAAAGGCCGTAATGGAATTTGTCCGTTTATTAATCTTTCAAGAGAAGTGGCCTCGGTTTTCAAACCAGTCGGCTGTCCGTTTAAGTTATGCCGCATAGGCTCCGGTTCTTTTAGTTTCCTTCCTCCCCCGGGGGAGGAAGGAAAAATCACGCCGCCAACTTGACGGCTCCTCTGTACACTTCGTCCGGCGTGGCCGCCCTCAGCGCCTGATGGGGACGTTCAAGATTGTGGCGCATGATATACGCTTTGATGCCCCGTTCAAGCTCCCAGGCATTCTCGTACGATTTTAGGTAGATGTCCTCGTACTTGATGATCCGCCAAAAGCGTTCGATCATGACAATGTCAATTCAGCGTCTCTTGCCGTCCATGCCGATCGTCACCCCGAGTTCCTTCAGCCGGGCGATCCCATCGAAGGAGATAAACTGGCAGCCCCTAATCTGTATTGAAGATCTCCAGCATGGTGCTGGCCACCTCGACGGCCCGGTTGAGCGACCGTAGGCAGAGAAAGACGTGTCAAACGTGTTCGAGAGCTCCCAGGCGATTACCTTGCGTTAAGGCCAGTCCATCACCGCAAACAGATACAGTAAGCACATCCCATATCTAATTTATTATTGAACGGCATCCTTTCGAAATCAATACTGGCGTGAAAAATGCTTTCTGTATATTTAGGAGATAAATTATTATGAAAAATAAAAAAGAAATGGAAGCAAGCGGAGTAGGCACATCCTGTGTGGGAGTGCATGAATTGATCGACTGGCAAATTGTGCAATACCGACAGGCAGTCGATGCTCACCGTACTGATCTGTCCAAGGCAGAAGGGCGTTGTGTGGCCTGGCAGGAAGCCGAAAAGGATTTCAGTGCGAGTGATCGTACCAAGTTAGGGGAAAAGGGGCGCGTGGAATATTGCGGGTTGATCTGTCCACATAGAGAAAAATGTCTGGTTGCTTTGCAATTTTTCCGGAGCAAAAATATGGATTCACTCTATCGAGTGGGTTAGGAAATTTTTATATCGTGCGGGCCCTAATTCCGTACTTCAATTTAGGCCGAAACGTTGGTTTCGGCTTTTTTTATGGGGTCTTTGCATCTAGCATGGTTCCACATGTTTAGATTTTTCTCTTTTACTGAACGAAGTAGCCTCGCGTTAGCTCAGTGGCTATGCGTGGCGGTCGTTTTTTGGACGGCGTGGCCGGCTTTGCAGCAGCCGCGTATCGAGGGCGATGACTTTAGATATTTGCACGGCATCCAACAACTCTCCGCAGATTATTCCAGAACCGTGCTCGATGCGGCGCTGGTGGAGAACCGCTGGGATCATCTGTGGTTCATGAATGAAGATGGGCGTATCCGATTTTTTCGTCCCACGGTTGCAGCATCCTACGCGTTGGACTGGAAGGTATGGGGCAACCGCTATGCCTTCGGTCTCACGCTTACGAATGTGTTGATCCATCTGGGGTGTTGCCTGCTGGTGGCCTTTCTATTGCATCGCTGGCTGGGGCGAGGATGGCCGGCGATTATGGCCTCGATTCTTTTTGCAGGGCTTTGGTCGCACGGGGAATGCATCTGGTATATTGCAGGGCGTACCGATTCGTTGGCGGCATTCGGTTTTCTTGGAGCATTTGCTTTACACATTTCGGGGCGGTCGCGTCTGCGTTGGTGGGCGATTCTTTGTTTTTCACTTGGATTTTTGACGAAAGAATTGGTGGTGGCCGCTCCGCTCGTTTTCATGGCGCACGACATACTCGTAGATCGCAAACGGCCGGAGTGGAAGCTATATACCACGTATGCTCTTGTTACAGGTTTGGTGCTGGGATTAAAGCAACTCGCACTAGGCGCGGCATCAAGTGATTTTTTTTATCCTTATCTGATCTCTCCGTTGCGACCCGACTTTATCGAACACCTATGGCTACAGGCACGGAGCTATTCGGCCAATTTAGTACTAGCTCAAGTAACCGCCCCATTTTCAGATCGGGAAACGGTTTCCTCATTAAACTCTATTGCGGGAGTCGTTCTTGCGGGTGGCTCGCTTGTTGTAGGGGGTATTTTACTCCAGCGCGAGGGCCGCTTTTGGGCATTACTTCTCCTCGGAGGGGCCACTTGGTTACCGACGAGTTTTGTCTATTTAAGTGAGCGTTATCTTTATCTGCCGTCGGTGGCTTTTGTGGGCCTACTCGGTTTATTGATCGCAACACGCCCGCCTCGATGGCGCAACGGGTTGGCACTTGCGCTGGGGATCTACGCTGTTTTTCACGCCGTTCAGTTGAATGAAAAACATCGGATGATTTGTGAACAGCCGGGATCGATCCGGGAGATGGCAGCGCAGCTGAAGCCGATTCAAGGTCAAATCGTTCCGGGAAGTCATCTCTTGTTAGTCAACGTTCCGGGGTCTTTCCTGCGTGCACAGTTTATGGAAGAGACGCTTCGAATTTTGTTCGATGACCCAAGCCTCACGGCACAGGTATTAACGATGATGCCGGGGCAGGATGGAACCGTTCTGTTGCCCGGCGATCCTCCACCCAATATGGGTAGCGGAGTCGTATTAAAGCAGATTGGGGCGCGTAAACTAACCATCACGGGGCGCGGCGGACAGCGGGTTCAGGAATACGAACGGTTTCCCTTTGCTTGGGCCAGTTTGGAGTCGGACAGGGAATACCAAGCTCCAATGTTTAAAGCCCGTATTCTTTCTGGAGAGGCACGCGGGGCAACGGCCATCGAGTTTAGTTTTCCTGAACCCGTTGACCAGTATCAAATTCTGGTCTGGGAGGCTAATCCTGACTTTACCCAGCATCCGTGGAATCGCCGCGCCAACGCACATGTACGACTAGAACCATAACGGGTTGCCTATTTTTTATGGCGGAATTTTCGGATACGGCGCATGGCTTTGAAGCTAATAAGTTTTCTCGTCTCCTCGTCCCACAGGTGTATGAACAGAGATTTAAAACTCTTACGAACCCCAATAGGACTTACGGGATGTAAAGCTTGAATCTCGTTGTGGCAGGCCTGCAGGTTGTAATTGGGGATGGAGGGATTCAGGTGATGAATGTGGTGTAGGCCAATATTGCCACTAAACCATTGGGCGATCTTCGGTAGTTTATAGTAGGAGCTGCCTTCGAGCGCGGCTCTGATAGAATCGCGTACATCGTTGCGAGCCCAATAGACCTCTTCGTATTGGTGTTGCACATAAAATAGCCATAGGCCGAGTGTGGCGGAAATAACGAGGATTGGAAGCTGGATGAGCAGGTAGGTCTTGTATCCGAGGGCTGCATGCCCAACGAGTAACAAGAGCAACAGGACTAAGTTGGTGATGTAGACGCTAAGACGCCCTTTATGCAGAATCCCTTTCTGTGAAAAGCGCTGGAGGATCAGGAATACAAAGGCCGGGCCACAGCCAAAAAGAAAGAACGGGTTTCGGAAAATACGGTAGGTAAGTCGCTTTAGCCGAGGAGCTTCAATGTATTCCTCAACCGTCAAGGTCCAGATATCGCCAACCCCACGCTTATCCAGGTTTCCGGCCGTGGCATGGTGGCTGATATGCGCCTTGCCCCAGTCGGTAAATGGGGTGTAGACCAGAAAACCCGACAGATAGCCCGTCCATTTGTTGGCCCATTTGGATTTAAAAAAGGAGGAGTGGCAGCAGTCGTGAAAGATAATAAAAATTCGGACGAGGAACGGGGATGCAACTGCGATAGCCAACCATCCGATCCAAAGTGGATATTCATTTCGAAATACCACAATCGCTATAGCCCAGAGCAGGATATATGGGATGAGTGTGTTGCTCACCTGCCAAGCCGCTTTACCCGGGCTGGGTTTAGAAAATTTCCTGATGATCTTGTTTAATTCCTGACGTTTAGTCGGGCTATCTGTAGAGTTGGTGTTCATGCTACTTTTGATCCATTTTCTATTTTTAAGAGAATTCAAACTACCGGAAGTAATTGGGATGGCGAGTTTTTAATAGAATCAAGTCGGGCCTCTTTCGCGGCGTCCTAAAAGTTGCTCAATTAGCGGAGGTTAGGAGTTTGAAGTTAAAGGGTTTTCCGCTTAACTCGACCGCTTTTAACCTCACAGGAAATTTAATGTTCGAAAATCTATCCACCGCATTACAGAAGACCTTTAAAAATCTGCGCGGCTACGGAAAATTATCCGAAAAAAACGTAAAGGATGCACTGCGTGAAGTCCGTTTAGCTCTGCTGGAAGCCGATGTTAATTTCCGCGTGGCTCGTGATTTTATTAAACGAGTTCAGGATTCCTGTATGGGCGATGAGGTGTTTGAAAGCGTTACGCCCGGCCAGCAAATTATTAAGCGGGTGAACGACGAATTGGTCGAACTGTTGGGTGGAGCTCACCGCGAGTTTGATCTAACGGGGCATCCGGCCTCGGTCATGCTGATGGGATTACATGGCTCGGGAAAAACCACCACGGCAGGTAAACTGGCCAATCGATGGAAAAAGTCGGGGCGTCGCGTGCTGTTGGTGGCGTGCGATATCCGCCGCCCGGCCGCCGTGGAGCAACTGTCTATCTTAGCGCAACAGGTCGGGGTTGACCTCCTTAAGCCGGAGCCGGGCGAAACGGTTCCTGAATTAGGTAAACGCGCCGCTCAATTTTCCAAAGATGAAAATTTTGATGTGGTGATCTATGACACCGGCGGGCGCTTTCAGATCGACGAGGAACTGGTGGAGGAGCTGAAGCATTTTCAAGCCTGGACCAAGCCTCGTAATACGGTGCTGGTGCTCGATGCCGCCATTGGTCAAGAGTCGGTCAATGTGGCCGAAGCCTTTCGCGAAGCAGTTGGGCTGACCGGTCTAATTCTGACCAAACTTGATGGTGATGCACGGGGCGGGGCGGCACTATCGGTTCATGCGGTGACCGGCTGTCCCATTTTAATGACGGGTAGCGGCGAAAAAATGGATGATTTGGAGCCGTTCCATCCCGATCGCATGGCCTCCCGTATTCTTGGAAAAGGCGATGTGGTTAGTTTCGTGGAGAAGGCTCAGGGGTTGGTGGACGAGAAGGAAGCCATGAAACTCCAGGAAAAGATGATGAACAGCCAGCTCGATCTCGAAGACTTCCTCTCGCAGATCCGCCAGATGAAAAAACTGGGTTCGATGGAAAGTATTTTTGACATGATGCCGGGCGACGCGATGAAGATGTCAACGAAGCAAAAACAAGCTATGGCAGCCTCATCTGAGCAGGAAATGAAAAAGTTTGAGTCGATTATTCAAAGTATGACGCCCTGGGAACGAAGGCACCCAAAGGCAATCGATCGGCCTCGCCGTTTGCGGATTGCTGCTGGGTGTGGACGCAAGTTCGCGGATGTGAACCAATTGCTCAAGCGATTTGAACAAACCGGTAAAATGGGAAAACAGTTCAAAAAGATGGAAAAAAGGTTGCTACGACTGAAGAAGTTGACTAGAAATTAGCGCTTTTACCGGAGAGGTAGAGATTTACACGGAGAAATTACACTATGGCAGTTAAGATTAGACTACGCAGAATGGGCAGCAAAAATGCCGCTTTTTATCGGATGATCGTTCAGGACTCACGCCGCGCACCAACGGGTAAATTCATTGAACCCCTCGGTTGGTACGATCCCAAGCAGGAAGGGAACAACTTTTCACTTAACCTCGATCGGACTGACTATTGGCTCGGCAACGGTGCTCAGCCTTCTGATACCGCAGCTAGCCTGATCAAAAAAGCCCGCACCTTGCCGGTCGAACAGGCCGTTGCTGGTGAAGTGACGGAGGAAGAAGTTCCAGTGGCTGTCGTGGAAGCGGAAGAGGCTACGGAAGAAGCAACGGAGGCCGCTGAACCTGTTGGCGAAGAGGCCCCTGCAGCAGCCCCCGCCGCAGAAAAATCCTAAGCAATGAAAGCTTTACTTGAAGCCATTGCAAAGTCGCTGGTCGATGCACCAAACGAGGTGCAGATCACTGAGATTGATGGCGAAAAAACCATCATCTTCGAGTTGCGTTGCAATGAGAAAGACATTGGAAAGATCATTGGAAAAAGTGGAAAGACCGTAGGGGCTATGCGCACCCTTCTGAGTTCTATAGCCGCGAAGCAGGGCCGCAAAGCCATGCTTGAAGTAGTCGACTAGAACGCTCCTTTCTATGGGAACGTACGAAAAGAGCGTGCCGATTGGCCGCTCTTTTCTTTTTTTAGGTGGATATGAGTAAGGCCCTTAAAATCGATGTCATTAGCCTCTTTCCGCAGATGCTTAGCGGCTTTCTACACGAAAGTATGATGAAGCGTGCGGCGGAAGCCGGTCTCGTTGAATTTAATCTTATTAACTTACGCGACTTTACGGTCGATAAGCATAACACCACCGATGACCGCCCCTTTGGCGGAGGCCCAGGCATGGTCCTAAAACCTGAGCCCTTGTTTGCTGCGGTTGAGTCGATTCAAACGCCCGAAAGTCGCGTTATCCTCATGTCCCCGCAAGGCCAACCCTTTAAGCAGTCTCATGCTCGCAAGCTCGCGGTAGAATCCTCCCATCTAATTTTTATCTGCGGCCACTATGAAGGCGTGGACGAACGAATTCGGGCGGGACTCGTAGACGAAGAGATTTCCATCGGTGACTATGTACTAACGAATGGTGTACTTTCCGCCGCAGTAGTCATCGATGCCGTTGTGAGGCTCCGGCCCGGCGTGCTGGGTGGAGGGGAGATTGCCACTGAAGCCGAGTCTTTTTCCGCCGGCTTACTCGATCATCCGCAATACACACGACCGCCTGAATTTCGGGGTATGAAAGTTCCTGAAATCCTCTTTAGCGGAGATCATGGAAAAATCGGTAAATGGCGTTATGAACAAGCCAGAAAACGGACCCTAGAGCGTCGGTCTGATCTGCTGGAAACCGACCGTGAAAATTGCAAAAACAACCCTTGACCGAAAAGCGATCTTGGCTATTATCAACCGCTTCTCAAACCCAATCTAAATAGAGAGAGATTTATGAATACTGTAGAAAAAATCAGTCAGGAACAAGCCACTCAAGAACGTCATCCAGATTTCGTGATCGGCGATACCATTCGCGTTCACTATAAAATTAAAGAAGGCGGAAAGGAGCGTATTCAGCTCTTCACCGGAACCGTCATTGCTCGCAAGGGCGGGGGGGTTACCGAAGCCATCACGGTGCGTCGCATTTCTTATGGCGAAGGCGTGGAACGCGTCTTCCCGCTGAGCAGCCCGAATATCGATAAAATCGAAATCGAACGTCACGGTAAGGTTCGCCGCGCCAAGCTCTACTATCTCCGCGACCTTGCCGGCAAAAAAGCCCGCATCAAAGAGCGTCGCGTTTAGGTACCTTCGATCCTCAAGTTTTTAAATTTTGAGGATTGGATCTACGAGCGCTTTTGATAACGAAAAGGCCCACGTTGACTAAATCTCATTCATCAAAAATTAAAAACAAAAAATCGGAAATACGAAATCCCGATGTCCTGCTTTATGAGAAAAAAGCTTGGTCATCGGGTTTTTTGCGTCTAGCCGGAATTGATGAGGCGGGCAGGGGGCCTCTTGCGGGGCCCGTTGTTGCCGCCGCTCTCATCTTCGATCCTGACCATCTCCGGGACGAGCTGATTCCAATCTTCGGACGATTAACCGACTCGAAGGTTATGTCCGAATCGCTACGCGAAGAATCCTTCACCATTTTAACTGGCTCAAAATACATCACCGTCGGAATTGGTCTTGTGGATGCCGAAGAGATCGATCAAATTAATATCCTGCAAGCCACGCACAAAGCCATGGCGCTCGCCGCCTCCCAGATCACCCCTCAGTTTGCCTTGGTCGATGGATTACCCGTCAAAGGACTTCCTTGTGAATCCAAAAATATTATACAGGGCGATGCGCTCAGTATCTCCATCTCCGCAGCCAGCGTTATAGCCAAAGTAACCCGCGATCGTATGCTCGTTCAGTATGATGTTCAATTTCCAGAATATGGATTTGCACAGCACAAGGGATATGGAACTAAAAAACATCTTGAGGCGTTGCGAAAATATGGAGCAACTCCCATCCATCGAAAAACATTCCGGCCCGTAGCCGAACTCAGCCGGCTCGATCTTTTATCAGAGTACCACTTAGCGGCGATTTTCTAAAAATACACCATACCTAGCGTATTTTAAGATACGTAATTAGACATAAGATATATTATGCGACGTACTAGTTGTTGATGGATCTGTTTATAAATCAATCGGTAAAATAGAAAATCGATGAGTCTGCCGCTTTCGACCCGCCGGAGTTGGGTGAAACCCAGAGCCGATCATTCGGTTCGGCGGCAGTGCAGGTTGGCAGGCATTCCCACGATCAGGTATTTACTATAAACCCGCTCCGGAGTTTCCCTCGTTTTTTGCCTCCCACATAGGTTTCGTCCACTTGTATTCTTCCAGATAGGCGATCTTGGCCGGGTCTGACCATTGCCCTCCGAAGTTTATGCAACCAAGTCCAGGCCGTCTTGTAGGTTCCTATCCCAAGAGATCGTTGTAGTCCCAAGATACTTGCCCCATTCTTTTGGCTCGAAACCCACCAGATGACACGAAACCAAAGAACAAGGGGCTTTCGTGTTCGGTCGAATAGCCGCTTATCTGGTGACGACACAAACCCCCGGCCTATCGGCGCTGCAGCTCCAGCGGCAGCTGGGGTTATCTCGCTATGAAATCGCGTTTCAAATGCTTCACAAGCTTCGCGCGGGCATGGTTCGACCCGACCCGAGATAGGATTGGAGCGGATTGGCCTGTTGAGGTGGATGAAGCGCTTATAGGGGGTCGAACCCGGGGGGAAGGCCGGGGCATCCACCATAAAGAACTCGTTATTGGCGCTCTCGAAGTGCGTACGCGCCCCGCTGATAA
>JAJRRI010000043.1 GCA_024279685.1 Verrucomicrobiota bacterium
GATCCTCCTGCGAGTATTCATCGATTGGACTATAAATAGTGAGTTGGCACCCTTGCGAAACCAACGCCTTCGAAAGCCAGCGTACCGAATAAAACAAGCCTCCTGCCTTACGAGAACTCGTGGTTAATACAGCAACGTTCACGCTCGAATCTCACTTATCACAAATCGAGTTTTTCCATTGTCATTCACAACGATTTTATTCGAAACAAACTTGAGAGGAACCTGTCCAGCCAATTTAGCAGACAGTCTGGCACGCACCGTAACTATAGCCTCATCGCAGGCATCTTGTTGAAGTCCTTCATAATAAACGGTGATCGAGTAATCGAAAGCCTGATGCACTTGGAATGATTTGACGCAGTCTGTATGATCATCAAAGATCGTTGTCCAATACTCTCCAGGAATCGCGCCTCCACCCGGCAAATAAATTTTATCTGAGATGCGTCCTTTAACATAATCCATCAATCCAAAGGGAAGTCCACAGGAGCATGATTTTTTCAATAAACGCCCTCGATCCCCCAGCCGATAACGAATCAACGGGAAGGCATAGTTGCATAAATCCGTCACAAGCAAATCACCAAATTCATCTGTGGTTACTGGCACATCTCCATTCACCACTTCCACATGACGTATATCACTGGCTACATGCATACCATTTTGTTTCAGACACTCTGCAGCAATCCAGTAAAATTCACATGACCCATATTGTGTAAGAACTGGTGCATTAAAAATGCTTTGTAAGTATACCCGTTTCCCTTGAGGCAAAGGTGCCGAAGTGGTCCACACTGCTTTTAGCGAATCTAATTGATGGCCATTTTTTTTCTAAAAATTCGGAAAATATATCTATTGCCCCAACGTACCCAATTAAATAACGGACTTTCGACTTTAACAACTGCTGATAAAACTTCTCCATCGTTGCTTCATCCATATCTTGGGCTGCAAGCCAGTTTCGTTTCGACGGCCACAGAAAGATCCGCTGGAGAAATTGGGATTTAGCACTGGGAACGGCTCGATATAAATAGCCACTATTTTCTGAAATATCCGTCCCCCACCAATTAAGCGTGCGCCAGCTAATTTCACTACTGGGTGCCGCTGGGTCGCAATAGGTTTTAAGAGGAACTCCAGTGGAGCCCCCTGTAGTCGAACTCGAGAGAGAACCGAGGTCATAACCATGGCTAACCATAGATTCGAGATTTTCACGTATCTCCTTTTTTTCCAAAATTGGAAGTTGAGCAAAGTCGGATGGACTTTTGAGATCTCCAATCTCAAAGCCAACGGTTTGGTATTTATTCCGATAGAATGTGTTGTTGTTATAGACGTACGCTACAATCTCCTTACGACACCGCCAATTATGTGCCAAAAGTTCGTCAGGGGACATGCCTTCGTTCGACCAAAGCATCTTCGCCGATTTAATTTCCCTGCGATTTATAAGCTCCCGTTTAGCAAAAAAAACTTACTTCTCATGAATAATCCCTCCTGAGGCTTTGAGGCCTTCAATCAATCGCAACGCATTTCGCTCCGGAGTAAACTCATTGAAATATATTTCTTTCGATGCTTTTCCATGAAAACTAATTTTTTCAGTGTCCATTACATAAAACTTCATGGCTTTTTTTAGGCTACTTAACGACTCGGATTTTACGCGGAGTCCATTTACCCCCTCCTTAATGATATGCCACGAAGCTCCGCATAAATCTGTTCCTATCAACGGCAGTCCGAGGGATGCCGCCTCGTTGAGGACCGCGCCCCAACCATCGAATCGGGAAGAAAGAATAAACACATCGGCAGCCGCATAGACTTCCGCAATCTGTTCGACGGGATAGGCGCCGAGAAAAAGTACCTGCTCCGCAATGCCCAATCTTCGAGCCAGCGCCTGGTAGGATCCTTCAGCACGATCCAGCCCGCAGAGCACCAGACACCAGTCCTCTGTATCCAGTTTCGAGAATGCCCTGAGCAGGACATCGATCCCTTTACGTTGGCATAAGGCACCAACATTTAAAAAAACATTCCGGCGACCAGCAAATTGAACAACAGCTTCACTAGGACTCATTGGGATCAACGGGGACGGTGAATAGTAGAGGTCAAAAATTTTTCTGGCAGGGACCCCCATGGTACGAAAAGATTGTGTCGCCATAGAGCCTTGGCCAAATACGGCCAAGGCATGTCTTCTCAGACATAAACTATCTTTGTATTTTGATTTGAGCATTAACGGTTTCAATAACCGGAATAACCTCATACGATATGATACTAATTCCGCTAATCGAAAACCTGGAGCTTCTGACCAGTGGCACCATGTTGCACCATGGGCGCAAAAAAATTGAACCTGCTCATAACTGATTTGACTACTTATAATGTGAATGTACTCTTCCCAATCAGGAATTGATGCCAGCCGCTCCTGCAAGGATAAACCAGCAACACAACATTCATAGGATTGATAAGTATGGCGACTACTCCACCCCTGAGCCACACGCGCTTTGGAAACCCCCTGCACATAACAAACTTTTATATCGACATCATCCCGTCTATCCAGCGCGTTAAAAAAAGCTGATTGATAATGAGATGGGACATCCATCCAGATACATACTTTAACCATGGCTAACCCCTCTTATAACTTCTTCTAAGCATTTCGCTCGATCTTTCCATATAATATTATCGATGAGTTCAGTAGATCGGCTAAATCCTGCCCGAACCTCTCGAAGAAATTCGTCTATCCCAGTACACACAGACACCTGATTTGAAAAAGCCTTGGATTGTTCACACGCATCGGTCGCCACTACGGGAGCCCCGCTGGCGAGATGATCAAATAGACGCATCGGAGAGCAGAGGCGGTTGAATTCCGTGGGGGTGTATGGAATCAACCCCACATCCAAACACTGAAACCATTGATGGATTGTATCGTGGGGTTGCCGCCCCACCGACACGCATTTGGGGTGCGCTAGTAAGGTTTGTAGTTCAGCTGAGGGGGTTTCAGGAGTCGGCCCGACGAGTAATAAAGTGCCCAACTCTGGGAGGCGGGCACACTGCAGCAGTACGTTGAAATCCAATCGGTCGTTGATCCCCCCAACGACGCCCGCAATGGGACGCTTCAATGTTCCCTCCGGCGGCGAGGTAGGCCCCCTTTTTTCTGGTAGAAAAAAGCGTTTTTCGGTGGCATTCATGCTGACGGAAAGTTTGGCGGATGCCACACCGTATTCCTTACGAGCACGTTCCATTAAAGCTTCTGAAACAAAAAAAGAATGATCCACGCGATGCACCATTTCCTTTTCCAAATCAGCGACATGCCCCCACCCCTCGTAACTACGATAGTCGTCGGAAGCATAATAAAAGGTTTTTAGATCGGGAGGAACCATGCCAAGCAGAGGGAGATAATGCGGACTGGTCACAAACAAGGCCTCAATCGGCTTTCCGAGCTTTTTACAGTGGTTCTGAATTTTACGCCAAAGCAAGCGTTGCCCCACCCCAGCCATGCGTGAAGCCCAGCTCGGCGGCAAAGTAACAGGTAAAACATCCAACGCGCCCTCTGAAGACGGAAATCCACGGCGGCGAGCCACCCTCCAATCGGCTGGGGAGACTCCGAGGACATCGGCTTCTTCTGCTAGCGCAGCAAAGGGTTTTTTGCGCCAGATTTCATTTACATCACAGACGACAATCATGAATTTCCTGCTAGAGATTGAAAAAGGTTTTCTAGTTTCTGCGCCGACGAATCCCAGGTAAAGCGGCTCGCTTGATCGCGGCTCCGAGCGCAAATTTCGCGGCGGATCGAGTTCGATTCGATCACGGAACGGATCGCCTCGACGTGCTCTTCGGGGCGGTCTATGTCACAAAGCAGGGCCGCGTCGCCGACCACTTCGGGAATCGAAGAAGCATTACTGGTCACGACCGGTGCGCCTGCGGCCATAGCCTCGATCACCGGCATGCCGAACCCTTCATAACGCGAAGGAAACCACACCACCGCGGCGTGTTGGTAGAGCGCATTAAGTAACTCATCGGAAACATAGCCGGCCAGAATTATATTTTTCTTTTCGATCGTATCGAGCTGTTGCACATACGCGGCTGTATTGGAACCCGCAAGGATCAATTTTACCTCCGGCATCTCCTGTGCAAGTAACGGAATGGAACGAAGGATTAGGTCTGCATTTTTTCGAATAGAAAGTCCACCGGGAACGAGTATATAGGGTGAGCCCTCGGAAATTCGTTGTACTTCCGCCTTATCTTCAGACGAACAAGCAGAGCCAAATACGGGATGGGGTGCATTGTGAATAACATGAAGTTTTGGGGCCAAATCGGGAAAGAAATGGGCGATGCGTGAGGCCGAAAAAGCGGAGACGGTCACGACCGCATCGGCCTGTTTTGCCATGCGTTTAAAAAGCATACGCCATTTAAAGCAATGCCAACGTCGGCTCAAGGTGGTGGGATATAGATTTTCTTCGAAGCCTGCTACATCGTGGATCGTACAGACCAGCTTGGCTCGCCCAACGGGCACATACGATTCGGCGGGGCAGTAGACCACATCTACTTCCTTCCAATACGCTTCAGCCAATGGACTATTGCGCAAAACCCAAAGGGCCTGTTGTCGGGAGGTGGAGGCCGCATGCGGAATGAAGGAAGCCATCTTCCAGAATTTACCCAAGTCTAAATAACACCGATCATAGGGGCCTTTCCCCACCAAAATACGGTGCTGCGTTTCGGGGAACTGTGCCGTATGGGCCGAGAGTAATTGGTCGATCACACGCCCCACTCCGGATGGATTGGGCAGGCGGTGTATATGAATATAAGAAAGTATGTTCACGGTATGAATGGGGTTACTTTAAGATTTAAAATTCTATACTACCTTATTCAGGCAAAGGTCGTATATTTAGATCACTTTTCGAGAAACCGAGGCGAGTGAATATTTAGCGATGGCTCGCTCCCGACTCTGAACACAGGGCTCATTTTGGTCGAGTAGCGCTGAAAGTTTTGCCTCGATGGCCTCGTTTGAGTCAGAGTCATCCACCATGGAGGCTTCGAACTCCTGCAGAATTCCAATCGCACCCCCGCCTTCGGTAACCGGGAAGGCGAGAATGGGGAGGCCGCTAAAGGCGGCTTCGAGGATCACCAAGCCAAAGGCTTCACGGTAAGAGGTGAATAGGTAAGAATCCGCTAGCTGATAATACTTTTCGGGGATGCTGGTTGATCCAGCCATCACCATTCTTCCTTCGTCAATGAGGCCTTTGCAACGCTCATGCATTCCCTCATATTCCTCGCCGTTTCCTACGACGACCACGACCATGCCGTCAGGGAGCAAGGCCGCAATTCGCTCGACCCGATCCGTACCCTTCACTTGCTGATGCAACCGACCGACCCAAAGTAAAATATGTTTATCGACCGGCAAATTGTGTTGTTGGCGTAACTTTTGTTTTATTTCTTTCGTTCCGATCGCAAATCGATTCTGGTCAACTCCATTCGGTACATAATGGATTTGAGAGGGGGGGTATCCATCCTTCACCCAGCTCTCAATCGTATGAAGAGAAATTCCCACCAACATCTTAGTCGTTGCCTTCACCATCACTCCACCGAGCCTATTTTTGTTAGTACGTTCCTGTGTAATAGGTAAATGTGTATGCATGACGACGGGAGTTCGTAACAGAAAAAATACAAGGCGCGGCCATAAAATTCCATCATGGGAATGGATAATGTCCGGAGCAATTTGGCGGATGGCCTTACGCAGCGCTCCAATGCCAGCCAAAGCCTCACTGGAGGATTTTAGGCCGAGGCAAATCACCTTTTCACCCAATGATTGAAACACGGAAGAGGCCTCTCCATAGAGGAAAAGTAACCAGGCATCGAGCCCATTGGACCGCTGTTCTCGCACTAAGGCATCGGCGACACTCAGCGATCCTCCAATATCGGGATCATCCCGTTGGCATATGTGTAAAATTCTCATAGGATCACGGGATCTCGTTTCGCAGCCCCATTCGGGCGGCGGGTAAAGTCATTCTGACCCCAACGAACCAACTGCCAAAAACGCTTGGTAAACTCACTAAACCCTTCACGGTGAAGTGGACTCAACGGATGTTTTAATGGGCGCAGGCTTTGCCATATATATTCTTTGGCAAGCATGCTAAAGATGCCCCGGCGTTCTGTTCCAGAGAGCGCCTTACATTTATACAGTCTAAATTTAGTGTAGAGGCCACTCATTGGGTAGAAAAAGGGGTTAGATTGCTGCATGGCAATCGTCAGGCTACCTTCCCATTCGCCGACAAAGCACAGAGGAAGCTTGAGATACGCAATCTTCCGATACAGCGCCACTTCGATACAAAGATCCCAATCTGCAGTGATTGTTTTTGGGTCACAGCCGCCCACCTCTTGAAAAAGTTTACGGGAGTAAAGTACGGCTGAAGGATACGGCTCATAGGGCAGCTCCCATACATCGGGCCGGTAGCCAGGTTCACGAATTTCTTGTTCTCCTTCCTTTTGGAGGGGGGCAAAAAGTTCAGAAGGCTCTTGCCCAAATGGAAATTTAGCGACATCCACCACCACATAGGTCTCGTCATCCACCAGGGGCACAGTGTGGTTTAAAAAATCAGGGTGAATTAAATCATCATCACAAACGGGTTTAATAAGGTCATATTGACAAAGCTTGAGACATCGGTTCATGTTGCCTGAAAACCCCGTATTATCCTTCGCTCGAAAAATTTTCACGCGTGGATCATCAATCGATTTAAGAGCCTCCGTGGCAAAAAATTCACCGCCATTATCTGATACCACCACTTCGAAATCGGGATAGTTTTGCATCAGGGCCACTTCGCAAGTTCGCCGCAACACAGCGCATCGATCCTCCGATGTGAGATAGGTGATGATGTAAATAGATACTGGGGGCGGGTCGATCATTCGTATACTCCTACTCGGACACTTCATTAACAATCTGTACTAAACGAGATTTCCATGCATCCATCGAAAATAGGGCCGCCTGCCGCAAGGCCCCTTCGGCTAGCGTATTTCTTTGATCCCGACTTTTCAGCACCCCAATCAAGGCTTCGGCAAGCGCCGCCGCATCCCGAACAGGCACGGTTATTCCACACCCTGACTCAAAATCGATGCCACTTTCGCGAGTAGCAATCACAGCACACCCCGAGGCCATCGCTTCAAGTACCACGCCCGCTTGTCCCTCTGAGAGCGACGGAAGAACGAATATTTCGGCCTGTCTAAATTCCGCGCGCATCTGATCCATCGGAAGCGTTCCGAGACAATTAATCTCTCCGCCATTCGCCATCCAACCAATCTCATTTTGCTGGATTCCTGCCGCGCGCACATCGATCTCAAATCCAGCCTCACGCACACGCTTTGCGGCGTCTGCTAAATAGTGCAACCCTTTTCGCAACGGATCTCGTCCAGCAAATAAAATACGCCCATCTATCGGCGATGGATTGATTGAATTTTGAAGCGGCAAACTACTTCCATATGGAATCAACCGAATTTTTTTCTGACAAGTCGGAAAACACTCACGGGTCCCATCGGCCACCCACTGCGAGGGACAGAGTAATAAATCGGCCAATTCGAAGGCGCGGCGGGAGGGTTCATTTTCAGTGGCGATCGAATTCGACTGAGAAATTCCATGAATTTTAGATTCCTCCATCGAAACGATACGGTTGGTGTCTGGGTGTACAAAAACATCAATAATAATTTTAGCACCCTGCGCTTTTGCCCATTCCAAACAATCTAAATCTTCACCATACATACTATAAACAACGCAAGCTCCTTGCAATCCCCAGCGTTGATAATCGACCTCTATCCCTTGCTGAAAAGGCAAACGCAGCAGCGGGCGATCGGCCGAGAAAATTTTATTTTTCGGAATTTCACGTGGGATCCGAGAAGCCAACGCTCCAATAGAAGAGTGCCGAATGTTCAGCTTTCTCAGCCCTGTTGCAATACGCCCCAGACGGCTATAGGCACAGGAATCCGTATACAGTGCCGCCAGTGCCGACGCGTCTTCGAGTAGCCGCGGAATGGCATAACGATGCCTAGCACCCCGCTGACAAACTAATATAGTTTTATTTTCTGTAACTTTCATAATTCTCTTTTCCTCATGTTCACATTGGTCATTTCACCCGTGCCCACCGAATGACGGGGTATCCTAGCGCAAAAAAATACACCCAAGAAGCGACTAATATCGTATGTGTTGCGTGCGTAATACTGTGCATGGCTATATTCAGCAAATAAACATAAAGCAACTGTCCCAGAAAACTTCCGACCATAGCATGCCGATACAAACCCCCCATGATGCCACCAATCCATAAAAACTTAATAAAGCCCAACCACCCAAACGAACCAAACGCATCACAATACCCAGTCACCGTACTTCCTACCGCAAAAGTGTGTCCATATTTTTCGCGAGCCAGATCCCTATAATCGATCAGCGGCATCATTAACGCCTGCTTAGTCCCACGGCCAATAATTTGTGCGGGCACATAATTTCCTACAAAACCATTCCAATGGATCAATCCGTAGTCAAACAGCCCAGTTTCTGAATATATTTTACTATAGAAAATGTAATTATCAAATTCTCCGCCAGACTTCTCTAAAACCTTTTTCGAACTACTGGTATAATCCGCTTGCGCGGCCTCCGAAAGCCGATCCCTTAAAGAAATCTCCGAATTCCGCATGATCGCGCGGTAGGTACCAATGGCATTGACCAGTATCAGTCCACATACCAGCCCAACAATGAAGAAACCACGGGGAATAATAATGCGCCGCGTAAACCAAAGTCCAACGAGGACATACGCGGCCAAGTTCATCATGCCAGCCCGACGCCCTTGCACCAGTGCGGCATTGAGCGCCATCAGCAAGCCAGGAGCCACAAAGAGGAGTAATTTAAAACTAGTCCACTTTCTTCCTTCAAGATACAACAACCAGACTACAATAAATCCGATCTTACCAATGCTGGCCAAAAAAAGATATTTAACCGCCGCGCCCGTCCATTGGGTTTGCGCCAGCATCTCTTCTGGCAAAGAGAGCAACCTCATCTGAAAGTAGTAGCCCAAAGCGCATAACACTGCACCGGCTAAAAAAAGATTTTTCGTATAAAACGGAACCCCTAACCATCCTGCTTGACGAGGTTCTTTTTTAACCGAAAATTCATAGCCGGCCCATAAAGCTATGCTACAAAAGGTAGCAAAAAATAGCCCGCTGGCATACGCACCCGGAGGATACTCTTCGATAGTGAGATAGCCGCCAAGAGCTTGGGGAAAAAACCAACCCAAAGCAATGGCTCCCGCCCAAAAAGGAAATTCGTAGATTCGGTTCTTACCGAATAAATAGGTGATCGCCATCGCAGCATTCACCATTCCATATAATATGAGAGTAACTAAATTCAAGGACTACCCATCCTAATTCATCGTGGGAAGGAAACCGTAGAAAAGTTCGCCGAAGAGTGTGCGTGTTCCCAATAAGGTCACTCAATACCGGAAGGATCGCTCCGAATTCTCGACATAAATCCACGCCGCCCCAGTCTGCTCCTCAAATCGCAACCTATACTCGTGGCCATAAGTCAGACCCGTAACAACCAACTCCATTGTATTTTCAAGACCGTTAAAAGTGTATAACTGCCCCGTATTTCGGTCATACACGGCCGCCCTCAAAGCACGGCCGCTGAACCCTTCCAGGGGATAAGTTATCAAATATTTACCCGCGTCATCACTCTCAGATACCATATTAATATTCGTATGACCCACTCCGGATATAGTGAAGTCATTGCCAATCCAGATTTGATTATAAACACTACCCGCATCGTCCTCTGCGTAGATGGCTACATTTCCTGAAATTGTATTATCTTGATACACATTCAGATCCTTGCGTTGTCTACCGCTAGATGTTGATGAGCTAAACGCTGATATAGTGGAGTTTATGACATTGTTATTTCTTGTTACATGTCCAAAGAAGGTCTGACGTGCCGGAGTAATCCCAAAATTCCAGTCTTGAATAACATGGGATATTCCTGACTGACAGGTGTCAATCGTGTTATTTTTAACCACATTAAAAAGATTTGGCTGCATGTTTTGATAAGAACCCTCACTATTAGCCCAGAGCGTTACCCCCGTTTTCATCTTCGCAAACTTGTTATTGTCGATAATTAGTCTGGATGATCCACCGTACCCGCTAACCCCTGTAGTTGCCGTATATGCACCCGCTACGGAAGTTCGATCCGTCCCTGTCAAGTCGTTATTATAGACAATAATCCGATCTATGAACTTGCCAATCTTGCAGATGCTCGTTGCATCCGGCAATACGCGCCACGGTTTGACTAACCGAACTTCACCACCACTCGTATTGAAGCTACTCAGCTTGCGTGACTGCCCAGCACCTCGACCTTCAACGATCATTATCGTATAATTTTTGTAGTTAGATGAAAGAGAATCGAAGGTCATCGTCTTTGCGTCAGGTATTGTGAGAGGAGACCCTTCATAATAGACATCGAGTGCTTCCCATAGGAATTGCTCGCCAGAATTTTGATCGACCACATCAAAGAACACCACATTCCCCGAAGTATCTCCAGCCGATGGCATATACTGAGCCTGTCCTTGAATGATTACTTCGCCTGTAACGCCATTCCAACTATTAATAAGGAATCCGTGCGAGGGTCGAATAAACCCAAAAGATCCTTGGATGTTCCCAACCGTATCGCGAGTGAGATCATTGAACACAAATCGCAGGGTGGCCTGATCATTCGGGCCTGTGTTGGCTGGATTAACCCACTGGAAGGCCGCCACTGTGATAGGGCTACCGCTGTAAAATGGATCTGCATATCTGGGTGCCATATTCGTAGAAACATTATCTCCGATATAAATATCTCTGACCATCCCGTTGCCTGCAACCCACCGGCCTTTACTCCATCCTAAGCTATTGGTTGCATCGTTTGCATTATATGGACGGGCAAAACAATTCACCAAGGCAAACCCACGATTATAAAAACCCATCAAGGCATTACTGTCTCCAACACCTATAAACTCACAATTATTAAATTCGATATTGCTTCCCACTCCCCCCTCGACTCCCCAGTTAACTATAAACACACAATCTGTTGCCTTGAAATTGTATGCTTTAGAAACAGATAACACAGACCCACCAGTCGTATCTTGGGCTGGACCGTTGCTCAACGCAGATAGCTTAACACGGTTCAGCCTAATATTGTTCCGAGTTATAGTGCCATCCTGCACTTGAAGACATTTCAAGTTAAGATCCCCCTTGTTAATCCCAAGGTCCTCAACTGCACAATTTGAGGGAATAATTAATATGGCAACATGCGTTGCTGGAAATGTTGTGGAAGAGGCTTGGATCGTAGAAAGATTCATTCCGTCGCCCTTATATCGGACTCCCTCTTTATTCCAACCTATAGATTCTGTGACTAAATACGTTCCTGCAGGGAAGTAGACCGTCCCATACCCCTCAGCTTGCGCATCCACGATAGCCGCAAGAATAGCCGATGAATCATCAGCAACCCCATCTCCAACTGCCCCATACGTTTTTACATTGCGCCAGTTCGCGGAGTTATTATCCCAGATAATTTTATCACGAACCGTGAGCGTCAATGAGTCACTCCATCCGTATTTTTTCCCATGTCCGTTATGCGCCCATACCGTATAAATCCCATTGGTCATTCCGCTGGGAACAATGAAGTCAGCCTTATATGGATTCGCACTACTGCTCGTGATCCATCCATGGCCCACTATATACAGGTTGCACTCTTCCTGTGGATCAAGGACTAGATTTTGTCCATAGATAGAGAATGTCTCGCCAACAGCCACTTCGTCAATACCAACCCACCACGCCTCTGTCTTGTTAATCGCCACCGGCTCTCCATAGCCATTTTCATTACGAGGCCACAGCAAATACATCGTATTGACCGGAAGAGTTTGGGGGAGAGTGATCGCGCACTGCTGTCCATCCAGACGTTGAATTAA
>JAJRRI010000044.1 GCA_024279685.1 Verrucomicrobiota bacterium
TCCGCCTCGTCATTGCCGGCGGATTGGAAAAACCCTACTCCCTTAAAAAATATGGAATGACCGAACGGGGCTGTTTTTTACGGATTGGCAGTGCTTGTGAATCGATGCCCAAAGAGATGATCGAATCGCTCTACGGAAAACGGGTGCGCAACACCATTGGCCGAATGGAATCGACTCGCCGCGACCTCACTTTCGAACAACTAAAAATCTACTATGAAGCGCGCGGGTTGCATTTGAATGACCACTTTATGAAAACTCTGGAGCTGTTAACCCCAGAGGATAAACCCAACATGGCGGCCTACCTATTGGCCGATGAAAATGGCTCCTCTTTGCAGGTGGCCAAATATGCAGGAACCGACCGAGTAGATCTCATTGAAAACCGCGATTATGGACGCTGCTCATTGGTCAAAGCCCTCAAATCGCTATTGGCAAGAGCCGATGTCGAAAATACCATTTTCACCAAAATCGGGTATCCATTGCGCGAAGAACGAGAAATGATTGATTCCAAAGCCATGCGTGAGGCCATCATCAATGCGGTAGTTCACAACGACTATTCCTATGGAGCCGTGCCCAAATTGGAATTCTTCTCCGACCGCGCAGAAGTCACCTCCATGGGCGGACTGCCCTACGGCGTCAGCGAAGCCGACTTTTTTGGAGGATGCTCCATCCCCCGCAACAAAGAGATTATGCGCGTTTTCCGGGATTTAGAAATGGTCGAGCATCTCGGCTCCGGCGTTCCACGCATCCTGCACGTCTGCGGTCGCGACGCCTTCGAAATCCGCGACAGCTATGTACGCATTGTCTTTCGGTTTCTTCCCGTTGCAACCACAGCAGATATGGATGAAAAGAGGGGTGGGTCAATAGGTGGGCCAATCGGTGGGCCAATGGGTGGGCCAATTGGCCTGACCGAGCGTCAGAAAGAGATTTTATCGATCATTCAAAAGAACCCTAAAATAAGTCTCCGCCAAATTGCCAAGGATCTCAACATTGGCCGAACCGCAATTGATAAGCAGGTTGATGTTCTTAAAGAAAAAGGGGTATTAAAACGCGTTGGCGGAACCCGCGGCCATTGGGAAGTGATCGGGGAGAAAAATTCATGACCCCGTGCTATAAACCCTATCCCGAATACAAACCCTCCGGTGTCGAATGGCTGGGCGATGTGCCGGCGGGATGGGAGATGGCTCGGAATAAATATATAGCCAAATTTTATAAGGGAAAGAATCCGAAAGAACTTAAGCAGGATACGAATTCAGAATTGGTTCCTTATCTTTCGATGGGCTATTTACGAGGACGGGACTCCTGTCAATATGCCTCGTTAGAAGCAGGTTTGTATCGAGCAAAGCATGGTCAGATATTAATTATCTGGGATGGCTCGAACGCAGGTGAATTTGTCTTGAGTAAAGATGGGATTCTTTCTTCAACGATGGCGGCATCTGAACTGGGCGGCTCAATAGACGAAATTTTTTATTGGTACGTAAGCAAAGCTCTTGAACCTGAAATTCGTCGAACTGCTGTGGGCATGGGTATCCCGCATGTTAATGGGGCAGAACTAAAGAACTCACCAATTCCATTCCCCTCACTCCCCGAACAACGCGCCATCGCTTTGTTTTTGGATCGGGAGACGGGTAAGATTGATGTGTTGATCGGGAAGCAGGAGCGGATGATTCAACTGCTCAAGGAAAAGCGGCAGGCCGTCATCTCCCACGCCGTCACCCAAGGCCTCAACCCCGATGCCCCCATGAAGGATTCGGGCATCGAATGGCTCGGCGAGATTCCGGAGGGTTGGGGAGTTAAAACTGTGAAATCCGTAGCACATGTTGGCAACGGTTCCACCCCTAAACGCGATAATACAGCATACTGGAAGGATGGATCATTTCCTTGGCTCAACAGCAGCGTTGTTAATCAAGAGCAGGTGACAAAGTCAGAGCAATTCGTTACAGATATTGCTCTCTTGAAGTGCCACCTTCCAAAGCTAAAACCTCCCGTTATATTGGTAGGTATCACAGGGCAAGGCCGCACCAGAGGGATGGCAACAATTCTTCTTTGCGAGGCTACCATTAATCAGCATGTGGCCTACGTAAAAGCTCGGAGTAAAATGATTTCAATCTACTACCTTCGTCGAGTCTTCGACATGGCCTATTCCTATTTGCGTTGCGAAAGTGAAGGAGGAGGAAGTACAAAAGGGGCTATTACCTGCGAACAAATCAAATCTCTAAAGATTCCTTCTGCTCCCTATGACGAACAAAAAGCCATCGTCCAATACTTGGAAACAGAATCATCTAAAATCGACACCCTGATATCCAAAGCGGAGCAGGCGATTGGTTTAATGAAGGAACGCCGCACCGCCCTCATTTCGGCGGCGGTGACGGGGAAGATTGATGTGCGAGGAATGTAGACGCGCGCTTCCAGCCGCGTTGCGCTCGAGCGGAAGATATAAAGGAAGTTAAAAGTGAGATCCAAGGTATGAAGACAAAATCCAAAACATGCCTATGCATTTGACTAAGGTTTCTTCAGATCGGTCAATGTTTTCGGGGTTATTTGGGTAGCGATCCCCAGAAGGGTTTGAAAAGCGGCCATCGGAGTCTTTCGTCGGTTGAAACGAAATGTGAATTCATCGAGGTAA
>JAJRRI010000045.1 GCA_024279685.1 Verrucomicrobiota bacterium
ATCCGGAGTTTATATTCACTAACCATGGCCGGAGAGAGGGAGCGGCTGAGGGCATATTCCACCACTTCTTCGTCTTTGGTGGCGCAAAGCAATATTCCAATGGCTGGATTTTCGTGGGACTTGCGGTGATCGCGATCCAGGGCTTCGAGATAAAAGTTAAGCTTGCCCAGATCCTCGGGTTCAAAACGCCGTGCCTTGAGTTCGATGGCCACCAGCGCATTGAGCCCGCGATGAAAAAAGAGCAGATCCAGCGAAAAATCCTGTCCACCCACCTGCAAGGGATATTCAGAGCTAATATAGCAAAAGTCGCGCCCCAATTCGGTCAGAAATCGCCCTAGATTTTGGATCAATGCGCCGTGCAGATCGGACTCGTTATGCACCTCGGGAAGCCCCAGAAACTCCAGTGCATAGGAATCCTTAAACACCGCTTCTGCAAGGGGATGTAATTGTGTCAGCACTGCTGACACTTTTGGAGGTGCAAGAATGGTTCGTTCAAAAACTGCTGATTTAAACTGTCGCTCCAGCTCACGGCTGCTCCACTTTTGATGAATGGCCATGCGGATATAACACTCCCGCTCTTCCATCCGTTTAGACCGACTTAAAATAATGAGATTATGCGTCCATGGCAATTGTGTCACCAGTGGTGTCACTTTTTCATCACCGTTATAGGTTTCATAGAATTGACGCATCCGAAACAGGTTGCGACGGGTAAATCCGCGCAGCCCGGGTTGGGTTTCGGTCAGGTAAAGAGCAAGTTGTTCCACTACTCCTTCACCCCATTCGGCGGATTCTATTTTTCGGCTAATATATTCCCCCACCTGCCAATAGAGGCTGACCAGTTCGGTGTTTACTGCCCGGAAGGCTCGTTGGCGGGCGGATTGGATCAGCTCGGTAATTTCACCAAATGAGCTTTCCTGGATTTTTTTTCGCTCACGAATGAACCTCCTGCAGCAACTCCATAATTTCGGCGGTGACGGCATCGAGGTCGGCATCGATCTCTTCGAGCGGACGCGGCGGAATATATTCGTACAAATGGCGGTTGCAGGGAATTTCGTAGCCGACGATGCCGACCCGTCCATCTTTTTCATCCTTTTTGGATTCGTCGATCCAGGCATGGGGAACATGCGGCAGCACTTCGCGCTCAAAGTAGGTTTGAATCTCTTCGGAGAGTGGGATATTTTCGTGGTCGCGCAGATCGGGATTGGGTTCGGGGTGGCCCTTCTTGTCGGTGCAGATCTCGGCCTCGTCGCTGTGTTCTGAGAGGTGCTTGAGGAGTAGTTTGAGCTGAGGTGCCGAAATTTTTACATCCAGGACGGACTTAAAGGTATCACGGGAGAGATACTCATCGTCCATGCCTTTCAATGCGTTGAGGGCGGATTGTTGAAGCGCTTCATCCCACTTGCCCCATGCCTTGTCGGCCTGCAAGGCTTCGAGACGCTCGGCATCCTGCGGATAGATGGCCAGTTGCAGGGGGCGCTCGACGGTGATTCGCCGATAGCCAAATTCGGTGGTGTCGAAAATCTTGCAGACCTTGGACGGCTCAAATCTGTCATAGAGTTGCACGATGGTTTCAATCTGTTTTTCGGTGAGATATTTGCGTTTGGAACCTAGGCTCTTGCGCATTGATTCATGCATGTCGGTGGCATTGATAAGTTGCACCTTACCCTTGCGCTCGGCAGGCTTGTGGTTGGAGAGCACCCAAACATAGGTGGCAATGCCGGTGTTGTAGAACATGTCGTTCGGCAGGGCAATGATGGCTTCGAGCAGATCGCGTTCAAGGACATAGCGGCGGATTTCGGACTCGCCACTGCCTGCCCCGCCCGTAAACAGGGGGGAGCCATTGAGAATGATGCCGATACGCGAACCGCCTTTCTTGGGGTCGCGCATCTTGGAGATCAGATGGAGTAGGAATAGAAGCGAGCCATCGGACACCTTGGAGTCCCCGCACCGAAGCGCCCGGCAAAGCCTTTAAATTTGTGTTCATCCTTCACCCCCTTTTCGATCTTTTTCCAGTCCACGCCAAAGGGCGGATTGGAGAGCATATAGTCGAAGGTCTCCGCATAAAGCTTATCATCCGAGAGCGTATTGCCCTGCTTAATGTTCTTCACATCCTGATCCTTTACCAGCATGTCGCCCTTGCAGATGGCATAGGATTCCGGATTGAGTTCCTGCCCAAAGCCCACCAACCGCGCCTGCGGGTTGAGTTCATGCAGAAATTCCATGCCCGCCGAAAGAAAGCCCCCCGTCCCCGCCGTTGGGTCATAAATTGAGCGTACCACACCGGGTTTTGACAACACCTCGTCATCCCCCGCAAAAACCAGCGAGGTGGTCAGGCGGACAATATCGCGCGGGGTAAAGTGCTCCCCGGCGGTTTCGTTGGAGGATTCTGCAAAGCGACGAATCAACTCCTCAAAAATTAAGCCCATTTCATAGTTCGGAACCGTGGTGGCCGACAAATCAATGTTCGCAAATTTTCTGGCCACCCCATAAAGCAGGTTGGCCTCGTCCAGCTTTTCAATAAACTCGCTAAAGCGGAAATGCTCGAAGATTTCTCGTGCCGCCGGACTAAACGACTGCACATAGGTTTCGAGATTATCGAGCACCTGGGTTTCGCCCAGCGTATTCAGATCCATCGGAGACGTGTTGTAGAAACTCAGACCCGCCTTGTTCAGCAGAATTTTTTCCGCCGCATCCGCATTCATGTTGCGGCACTTATCCGCCTCTGCCAGCACCTTGGATTTAGTTGGAGCCAATACGCACTCCAACCGACGAAGAATCGTAAACGGAAGAATGATCCTCCCGAATTGAGACTGTTTAAAATCCCCCCGCAACAGATCCGCCACCGACCAAATAAACGCAGGTAATCCCGAAAATTTTGTATCCATACCCCGTACACCCCATTGTTAAAAATAAACCCAAAGAGCATATAAAGATTATTAAGGCAAATCAAGCCGTTCCAAACGGGAGAAAGGTTTGACCTAATTCGAATTAATCCGCAGAATTCCGCGCCATTATGAAACAAGAAAAATCAATCGTTGTTGAACACCATAATTTCCAAGGCGAATACCGGATTTTACGTCTCGCTGCGGCGAGTATTGGGCCGCGGGTAAAACCGGGTCAATTTTTGCATTTGCTGATTCCTCAGCTGGGCGAACGCATTCTACGGCGGCCGTTTTCCATTTATAAAGCCGATGCGGAGGGGGTTTCGATCCTCTATAAACCGGTCGGCCGGGGGACGGATTCGATGAAGCCGCTACACGTGGGTGATACGGTCGATATTATTGGCCCGTTGGGCAATGGATATCCGGAATTAGGAAAGGATAAATTCCCCGTCCTAGTTGCCGGAGGGTACGGCAATGCCGCCCTCTACCTGAAAGCAAAGGAGCTTCCCGTTAAAGGAGTCGCTTTCTTTGGAGGTCGCACGGCGGAAGACATTCTGTGCGTCGAGGAATTTAAGGCGCTTGGATGGGACGTCCGCCCGACGACCAACGATGGATCGCTTGGAACGCAGGGATTGGTCACCGCTGACTTCGATCCGTGGATGGCGGAACAAGAAGTGCAATCGCTGGAACTCTTTGTCTGCGGCCCCGCCCCCATGCTGAAGGCGATGGGCGACCGTGCGATCGAACATGATTTTACCGCGTGGCTTTCGATGGACGAAAATATGGTCTGCGGCGTGGGTGCATGTTTGACCTGCGTCATTAAACGAAAAACAGCCACCGGCTGGGAATGGGCGCGTTGCTGCAAAGACGGCCCCGTTTTTGAATCCAGAGAGATTATGTGGAATGAATAAGCCTAATTTAGAAATTAAGATTGGCTCAATGGTCATGAAGAATCCCGTAACCGTGGCTTCGGGCACGTTTGGCTATGGCCCGGAGTATGCGGACCTGGTGGATCTGAATCGACTGGGCGCAATTACCGTGAAGGGCATCTGCCCAGAAGAGAATCTCGGCAACTCCACTCCGCGCACGTTCGAAACGCGCGGCGGAATGCTCAATGCCATTGGCTTGCCAGGGCCGGGCGCACAGGGCTTCATCGATACGTATGTTCCTTTCCTATCGCACTATGATGTTCCGGTGATCGTGAACATTTGGGGAAAGAAGATGGAGGACTATGGAACCGTGGTCGAAATGCTCGATGCCGAAGATACGGTTTCGGCCTATGAGATCAACCTGTCATGCCCAAACGTGAAAGAGGGCGGCTCGGCCTTTGGAACGGATACGGATTCTTTTTCTCGTGTGATTGAATTAGTACGCGGAAAAACGCAGAAGCCCATCATCCCGAAGCTGGCGCCCAATGTTTCTGATATCGGAGCGTTCGCCAAAGCCGCAGAAGAGGCCGGTGCCGATGCGATTTCGATTATGAATTCCTACCCAGCGATGGCGATTAATATTGATACACTCAGGCCGGAGCTGGCTAATCGTACGGGCGGGCTGAGCGGGCCGCCGATTAAACCGATTGCGATCAAGCTGGTCTGGGACGCGGCACAGGCGACCTCCCTTCCGATTATTGGTATGGGCGGGATTTACGAACCGGCCGACGCGATCGAATTCATGATTGCGGGAGCCACTTCTGTGGCCGTGGGTACGGCCAACTTTACAGATCCGACGACGATTAACCGCGTGATTGACGGCATCGAAAGCTACCTCATTGAAAAGGGGCATTCTTCGGCAGCCGATATCGTCGGAACGGTGAAGACGTGAGCAAACTGCGACTCATTGGCGTGATTGGGCTTAGCATCGTTTGCTTGGTCCTATCCTTCGGCTACGCTTTTTTCCAGCCCTTCATTCCCGATGCCGTCTACGAAGCGGTTCCCGTTCAAGCCTCCTTCACCTACAAGGCGGAGAGTCTGGCGGATCTTTTAGCCAGCCCGATCTGCGCCCAACTGGACCAAGCCCTCGGCGCAGGAAATTCAATCGACTCTTTGCTAAGCTCAACGGATTGGGTCAACTGGGTCGCCCCGGCTGAAATCGTAGTTGCGGATCTTCCCTTGCGTTTTGCCGGACAGCCCAAGGCTTGGGCCGCGGTCAGCTGGGTCGGCTGGCGGAGCCCGTGGTTGCGATGGCGGCTTGAACATACTCGAGCAGAGGGGGTTTCTTTTTTAGGAAAACATGCGGTCTGGCCTGTTTGGGAATATAAAACGGCGGACATCGCACAGAATACCAGCTTGACCCTCGCATTGACCGACAACCTTCTACTCATTTGTCTCTCGGAAAACCCGCGCGATATTCTGTTGTTGCTCGATACCTATGATCAGCGAAACCCTTCGATCAACGATACGAAATAAGGAAATAATAACATGACCCTCCTGAGAAATTCGATCCTTCTTATGTTCGCCAGTTTCGTGCTGACCGGCTGCCTTTCGAACAGCACAGAACCCAAAGACGAGCCGCTCTCCGAGGTTCAGCAAGAGATGGTTCTATCGCGCGCTCGACCGCCGCAACAATTTGGATTTAAAATTTTCCGAATCAAAGATGGGATTGGATTTAAAGGGCAAGGGCGCCTTCACCCCAATCACTCTACCTCTGCAAACATGATCGAGGGGAGTATTCCCGCCATTAAGATGCGCGGCCGATCCCAACGTAATCGCATGGTCGCTTTGCTCGATATTAGTTCTCCCGTATCCTGGATGGAATTTTCTACCTCACAAGATTTTGGAGCCATCCTCTTGGGCATCAACGATATGGTGCTCCCCTACCGAGGCACCTACAACACCGGCGGCATGAACGCCTATGCCGCCGTGGTAACTCAGTTGCGGATCGATCAATTATTCTTCGAAAACGTTCCGTTCTACATTCGCATGTCAAAGGGATCGCTCGGCCCACTGGCCCGAGGAATCCGCAAACCTAAAATTGATGCCATCTTGGGCTACGATAACCTCCGTAATTTTGAGTATATTCAGTTTGACCTACAAAACGGCACGATCACCTTTTCAACCAGCCAGCCTTATTCTGAAAACATCGACCGGCTGATCGACATTGCTCATATTATTGAGGCGCCCGGTCATGGACTGGCCATTGAAGGCGAAATTGATGGGAAATCGACCCCCCTCATTCTCGACTTCGCGGGCGACTTTAGCCTCGCTCGCGGCGATATAAAAGTGGCCAGTACCCGCTTGCTCCGGCTCGGCCACATTTCGCTTCACGATGTACCGACCCTTATTTTGCCCGTGCATTCCGCCCCGCCACGGATAGGGCGGAAACTGCTCTCCCCGTACCTCATTACGATCTGTAATAATGAGGGCGTGGTCTATTTCGAGAGTCAGCCGGAGAAATAGCACCGGGGTATAACTCAGGATGGGGCCATGCGCTCGGGTCGTTCAGGCTAATCGATTTCGGAACAGTTTAACGCCCAAATGGATCAGATATGTGCTCACCCAAAGCGCTGATGTGGTCAAATGAACCACCACCCAAACCGTTCGCCAAAGGGGATCAACCGCCGTTTGAATGGCATATCCGGAAAACGTCATCGGCAGAATGGCCAGCAACATCCCAATTCCACTTCTTCGACCGCGCCGAGTTTTCAAGTTGAGGTGCGGCCCGATATGGGACCTCCAGAGGTGCCCGAATACCAATAAAAAGAAAGGGGCAACCCATATGTGCGCGTGCTGAACATGCGGTTGCCAAGAATGCCCCACGATGGCATAGGGGGCATCCGTAGTGGAAAAATAGGCCATCCAAGTGTACACCAAGCCTGTCAGGGTCACTAATCCATTGGAAATATGCAATAGCCACGCATCTGTTCGATTCATTTTTTCTTTCTCTGCTCCAGCACCTGATGAATGGCCAACATACGGCGTGCACACTGCGTTATGGCTCGGGCGGTAATGGTTGCCCCTGTTATTCCATCCACATTCCGCCTCATACGAAGCTGGTCTTCAACCCTTCTCCCGTGAAATTGTTCCATCCAACCTTCACGAGCCATGAATTCCGCCGGCTCACGAAACGCCAAGACTTTAATACCTACCAGAGCCCCATTCGAATCTACAGCGACCAAAAGCGTTTCTGGGAGCGTGCGAACTAGATGTTTGTCCAAATAGGCATAACCCACAATTCCGGATTCGTTGCGCACAATATAGCGAGAGACGAACGCGCCGATCTTTTTCTGATTGGCTAACTGGATCACTTCCGACTGTTCAGCCTTTGTGAGCAGGGTTGTTTCTCGGTCATACGTATTCCCCGCTAATAATTGACGCGTAGCCTCCTCCGCGCTGGGAAATTTTCCAGCATGCAGAGTGGCTACCATAACCAGCGATACAAGGAGGGCGCCTTTAAAAGACATAGCCCATTCCAAAATTAGTTCGATCAAGCTGAGCGTTGTTCCCATCTCGGATAAATTGATGCTCCAACTTAAAGACCACTTCGTCGATGGGTTTAAAGTTTAGACCCACGGTAACAATGTCTAGATCGTAGTCAGCGGCATCAACCGTCGATCCACTCGCTACTTTGGACTGCGTATCCACCTGTTCAAGCCGAACAAATGGAGTGAGTTGAAGTTCTCCTATATCGCTAGAAGCCAACAGATCATAACCGAGCTCCGTATACCAACCAAACATGGCCTCACCCGCTTCTTCACCTGCAACAATATTACCTGCTGCAATATTTGCGGCATTCAAGCTCTGCGCGTCACCTAGACGAGTGGCGGTTACGAGTGCGTTAACAGTGAAAGCTCCTTTACGAAGCGTAAGGTGAGTTTCCGCTAGAAAAAAATCACCATCTGCACCGCTATCCTGCCCTTGCTGGCCCCCATATAAAGAGCCACCGATGCTCAAGGTCGGCGTCATGCGCCAGTCCGCACGAGCCACAATCGAGAAATCTTCTGCTTTTGCACTGGACCCTTTCTGGCGACCGCCACGAATTCCAGCAGCATCAAATTGGCCCCCATCGAGGCTGGTCATGAGATATAGCTTGTAGCTCATCGAACCAAGATCCCCGAAGATTCCTCCGCCGTTTTCACGCCAAGTGGTTGGAATAATTCGCGTTTCTACGGTGGTACGTGTGGCTCCTAGAACAATAGAAGGTTCATGTAGTTCACCCTGGATGCCGATCGGAGCTAAGACCAATCCGCCGCGGAAGTTTAGCCCTTCGGTGTGGAGGTAATCCAAATAGGCAAACTCTACAAATACGGTGTCAGCGTGCTCGAATTCAAACTCGGTATTCAACACCCATTTATCATTGAACTTGTAGCCGAAGTATAAAACAGCGCGCACCATGTCGAAGGAATCGGTCTTGGTGTTGTCCCTTCCGTTATTGTTGCTATAAAGGAGTTCTCCATAGCCGCCAATCGACAATCCTTGCTCTATACTATAGATCTTGGAGGCAGACGGCCCCATGCCATGAACGCCCTCGGTCAGTTCTGGAATAACATCCCCGAACCAATCTTTTTCTACTTCGTCCATTAAGATCGTAATCTTTTCTTCTAAGGCAGCGATCCTTTCATCCGTACTTACTTCAGTTTGTGCGTACGTAACGTCAATGCCCAGCAGGCACACCGTGAAGGCGGCTAATTTTAATTTCATCTTCATCTTCATACTTCCTTTATTCGATAAATTCAAATGACGGTTGAAATGAGGCACGAAGAGGCAGGGAAATAGTCGAAACGAAAGGGCTACAGACCGGTTTAAATTTAGGGAGACCCCTAAAAAATGAACCCTATTTGAATGCAGGCGAAGCGAAAAAAGACTGTTAAACCATTCTCATCATATCCGTATTCGGTTCAATCACAGAACTCGAACGTCAGAATTTATTGTTTATTTAACAACCTTCAGGGCCACCCTGATAGGATTCGTATTTGAGCTCGCCATGCGAACCAAATTTCAATGAAAACTACGCCGTTCACGGAAAAAGTCAACTCTCGTTTATTTAGATAATATATGATCAACGCCTATTTATCGACAAGGCTTGATTTCAGCATATAAACCCCTAAATATAAGCCTTGTTTGGATCGTTCATTAAACTTAGCCAATACACAGTAAGGGGATCAAATGAAATATATCGTTGCAGTAGCACTCTTAGTATCCATGGGCGCAATCGCTGAAGAAGCCGCAAAAATTGAAGAACCCACCGAAGCACAAGTGGAAGAAAGCAACGATCATAAGGATTGGCCCAGTCTCGACGAGTGGGCGAACAACAACAAACTCAAAGAAGGCACGCTGAGTGCCGAAATCCTATTAGGCTATGAGCATTCCGATCTGGACGGCAATGGAACCAAACCGGCGCAAGCCTTGCTCACCCGCACCCGGGTTAACTACCAGACGGCCAGCTATGAAGGTTTTGACGTGCGCGTTCAGGCACAATATGTCGGGCCGGTTAACGACCACTACCGCTACCCCGGTGGTGGAAACCCGAACTACGACGTGGTGGCCGACCCCGAAGCCTTCCGGCTCCACCAAGCCTATCTGGCGTATACCGGCTACGATTCGTATGCCCGAATTGGCGCACAAGAAATCGTTCTCGATAACTCCCGCTTCATTGGCAACATCGGATGGCGCCTCAACGCACAATCCTTTAACGCGGGAGCGATTAAAAATGAATCGGTCGAAAACCTAAAACTGTATTATGCCTATGCGAATAGCAAAAAAGAGATAAACGGTCTGATTAACTATAATCGCCAATACCACATACTGAATGCTGAATATCAGCTCAACGAAAGCAATCAGATATCGGCCTATGCCTACCTCCAGCGCAACGACGGGGTCGGAACGCTCGAACAACTCGATACCTACGGCCTGCGCGCTTGGGGAAAGAACGATAAAATTTCGCACGAAGCCCTGTTGGCACTCCAGCGCGATGCCTACTACGGCAGTCTCTTCGGCGAGATCGACCTCGATGTCGTTAGCGTGGGCTTCGGTGCTGAATACATCTCCGGCGGAACGGGCGGCGAACAATTCCAAACCCTGAACGGCACCGCCCATGGATTCAACGGCTGGGCCGACCAGTTCCTTGGAACCGGCGGCGGACTGCCCGGCGGACTCATCGATATCTACGGACAGGTTTCTGCTACCGTTATCGAAAAGCTGAAACTCATGGGAGTCGTCCACTACTTCAACACGACCGATACCACCCCCGCAGGATTCAGTGGGGCCTATGGATACGAAATCGATGCCCTAGCCACATACCCCGTCTGCAAAAACTTTGATGTGCTGGCCAAGGTCGCCTACTACATAAAAGATGGGAGTAGCGCCGCCAACTTCACCGCTGACGAAACCGTCTTCTGGTTGCGCGGCACGTTGAAATTCTAGATTAAAACATCCTGTTTTAACGACATCCAGCGGCTGATCCTTTCCAGTCGCTGGATTTTTTTATCAAATTAAAACCCCACTTTTACAGGGGTTTTATCCTATTTATAAAAAAACTTAAAAAAAGTGACGCTTCAGAGTAACGCTCTGGAGAAAGCCACCGTATTACATAGCGAACCCAACAACAGCTTAATACGAAGCATACGCGACACCCTAAGTGAACCCAAGCATACCGTCGCCGCTTCACTACTCCAAGTGAGCCCCGCCTACCCAGCGGGGTTTTCTTTTTGCCCTCGTTTGACAAAAACCAGCCCGAACGGTAGGTTCCGCCCTCTATGAACTTCTCCGACTTAGCCCTATCCGAGCCCATTCAACGCGCCATAACCGAGGCGGGATACACGGAACCAACGCCTATTCAGGCCGAGGCCATCCCCGCCATTTTATCCGGCCTCGATATCCTAGGTTGCGCCCGCACCGGAACGGGAAAAACCGCTGCGTTCGCCCTGCCGTTAATTCAAAAACTAGAAGACTCCTGGACCGCCGCACGCGAAATTCGCGTCCGCTCGCTCATTCTCTCCCCCACGCGTGAGCTTGCTAGACAACTTTTCGAAAACATTTCTGCATTTGCACAACACACCGAACTTGCCACTGCGCTGGTGCACGGTGGCGTAGGTTTCACGGAGCAGATCGAAACCCTCCGTGCGGGCATCGATATCTTGGTCGCCACGCCCGGCCGCATGCTCGACCTGATCGACCGCAAGTCCCTCAAACTCGATCAGCTCGAAATTTTCGTGGTCGACGAAGCCGACCGCATGCTCGATATGGGCTTTTCCCCCGACATTCGCAAGGTGGCCAAAATGCTTCCACAATCTCGGCAGGCACTCTTCTTTTCCGCCACCATGCCGCAAGAGGCTCTAAAACTGGCGAGTAGTTTCCTACGAAAACCCTTACACCTTTCGGTCGATCCCGTTTCGGCCGCGGCTGAAAATATTTCCAAGTCGCTCTACTACGTGGAAAAAAAAGATAAGTTTGCTCTGCTTGAGTGGGTTTTAAAGCAACTCGACTATGAACGTGTGCTGGTTTTCTGCCGCACCCGCCGCGGGGCCGACCTACTGACCGAACGGATGCAACGGGCGGAACTCCCCGTCGCCGTGCTACACGGCGACAAAACGCAGGCGCATCGAGAAATCACTCTCGAAAGCTTCCGTGCAGGCGAAATGCCGGTGCTCATCGCCACCGACCTCGCGGCCCGCGGCATCGACATCGAAGACATTTCACACATCATCAACTTTGATCTACCCAACGAAGCGGAAACCTTCATCCACCGTATCGGCCGTACCGCCCGCGCCGGAGCCTCGGGCCACGCCCTGAGCTTTTGCGACCCCACCGAAAAGGCTTACTTACGTGACATCCTCACCCATCTGGGCGAAGAAATTGAAGCCGAACTCGACCATCCCTTCCACAGCGAACAAACCATGAACTATTCAGGGCGCGTACAATCCAAGCACTCGCCCGAACGCCTTGCCATGAAACGCAACAAGGGCCGAGAAAAAACGTGGCGGCTCGCCCCCGTCGAGCGCAATAAAGTTCATACAAAGACGGATGCTCCCAAGAAAAATGCCCGCCGTAATCCAAAAAATAAACCGGGGAGTTAACCCAGATATTCCATCTTTATATGTACCCCCTGACCCTATTTACTTTTATTCCGTTACCTTTCACTTTAACTTGAGGAAAATAAGATGAGCTACGATAAAATTCAGCCCCCCGAGGGCAGAAAAATAACCCGACTGGAATATGGCCAACTGAACGTGCCAAACACCCCGATTATTCCCTTCATCGAAGGCGACGGCGTCGGCCCCGAAATCACCGCTGCCATGCTAAAAATCATCGATGCCGCAGTCGAAAAAGCTTACGCCGGTGAAAAAAAGATCCAGTGGATGGAGATCTATGCAGGTGAAAAGGCCAATCGAATCTACGGCGCAGATACGTGGTTGCCTGCCGAAACGCTAACGGCGATCGAAGACTACTGCGTGGCCATCAAAGGACCGCTCACCACCCCAACCGGCGGAGGCCGCCGCAGTTTAAATGTCACTCTTCGGCAAGAACTCGATCTCTACGTCTGCCTGCGCCCCGTTAAATGGTTCCGTGGAGTGCCCTCCCCAGTCCAACACCCCGACCGCGTCGATATGGTCGTATTCCGCGAGAATTCAGAAGATATTTATGCTGGAATTGAGTGGGCCGCCGAATCACCGGAGGCCATCAAAATCATTGATTTCTTACAGAATGAAATGGGCGTTAAAAACATCCGCTTCCCTGAAAACTCTGGAATCGGCATCAAGCCCGTTTCCAAGAGTGGCTCGCAGCGGCTCATTCGGGCGGCGATTGAATATACCATCCAGAACCACCGTAAATCGGTGACGATTGTGCATAAGGGTAATATTATGAAGTTTACCGAAGGCGCATTCCTTCAGTGGGGATTTGAGCTGGCCGAGGAAGAGTTCGGCGCGGTCTACCACGGCACGGAAAAGGTCTATAAACTGAAGAACCCGAATACCGGTGAGGAGATTATTCTCAAAGATTGCATTTGCGATGCCTTCCTACAGAATATTCTACTCAAGCCGCAGGATTATGACGTGATTGCCACACTCAACCTCAACGGAGACTATGTTTCCGACGCACTGGCCGCCTGCGTCGGCGGGATCGGCATCTCTCCCGGTGCAAATATTAACTACCGCGACGGCAAGGCCGTGTTCGAAGCCACTCACGGCACCGCGCCCGATATTGCTGGCGAAGACAAGGTTAACCCTTGCTCGCTGGTGCTCTCGGGGGAAATGATGCTCCGCTATCTGTCGTGGGGAAAAGCGGCGGATCTAGTGATCGAAGCCGTCGATGCGGCCATCAAGAAAAAGACGGTTACCGCCGACTTTGCACATATGATGGAAGATGCCACCTGGCTCTCCTGCTCCGAATTTGCTGATGCCGTCGTCGCAAACATGTAGTCCAACTGGTGGGGCATGAACCTGAAAGGCCGCCTTCATCAGGCGGCTTTTCTTGCGCCCGCGCTGGCCCAGTATACGTTTTATATTGATATATCCGGATAAACGGATATATATTTTTTTTATTTAAAATATGGATGACTAGACTATGAATAAAAAAAATCCGCTCTCCCCAGAGTACACCACCGCAAGTGGCCACCAGTTTGCCGAATTATTAAAATCCCAGATTCTAATGCTCGACGGTGCCATGGGCACCATGATCCAACAGCACACGCTGGAAGAAGCTGATTTCCGAGGGGAACGCTTCGCCGAACACCCCTCCGACCTGAAGGGAAATAACGACCTTCTTACACTGACCAAGCCGGAGCTGATTGAAGATATTCACGTGGCTTTTCTGGAAGCCGGTGCGGATATTATTGAAACCAATACCTTCAGCGCCACCACCATATCCCAAGCCGACTATGCGCTCGAAAACCTCGTGCGCGAACTGAATCTAGAGTCCGGCAAGCTGGCACGGAATGCCATCAATCGCGTGCTAGAAAAAGACCCAACCCGCACCCTCTTTGTGGCAGGCGCAGTTGGCCCCACCAACCGCACGGCCTCCCTGTCGCCCGACGTGAACGACCCGGGTTTTCGTGCCGTCACGTTCGATGATCTGGTGGACGCCTACACCGAACAGACCGAAGCATTGATCGAAGGGGGCGTCGACATCATCCTCGTAGAAACCATTTTCGACACGCTCAATGCCAAAGCCGCGCTATACGCCGTTGAAGAGGCCTTCGAAAAAACCGGCGTACGCCTGCCGATCATGATTTCGGTTACCATTACCGATAAATCTGGCCGCACCCTTTCAGGGCAAACGCCGACCGCCTTCTGGTACAGCATTGAACATGCAAAGCCGATTTCTGTGGGAATTAACTGCGCCTTGGGCGCCGAAGATATGCGCCCCTATATCGAAGAACTTGCCGAAATCGCCCCATGCTACATCAGCATCTACGCCAACGCCGGACTCCCCAACGCCTTTGGTGGCTACGACGACACACCGGACGATATGGCCAAAATCTATGACGATTTTGCCGAACACCAATTGGCTAATATTTGGGGCGGTTGTTGCGGAACCACGCCGGAGCATATCCGCGCCATGGCCAACGTGGTGAAAAAATATACGCCGCGTACTCCACCCGCTCCCGATACACACTCCCGTTACAGCGGACTTGAGCCGCTCCATATTACGCCAGAAATGAACCTTGTGATGGTCGGCGAGCGCGCCAACATTACCGGCTCCCCCAAATTTGCGCGCCTCATTCGCGAAGGCGATCTCGAAGAAGCTCTAAAGATCGTCCGCCAGCAGGTGGAGAATGGAGCCAACCTGATCGACATCAACATGGATGAGGGACTCATCGATTCCAAAGCGATGATGGTTAAGTTTCTTAACCTCATCGCGTCCGAACCGGATATTTGCAAAGTACCGATCATGATCGATTCGTCGAAATGGGAGGTCATCGAAGCGGGCCTTAAATGTGTCCAGGGAAAGAGTATTGTTAACTCAATCAGTATGAAAGAGGGCGAGGACGCCTTCCGTGAGCAGGCCAAAAAAGTTCAACGCTACGGCGCAGGCATGGTGGTGATGGCCTTTGACGAAAAAGGTCAGGCCGATACCACCGCTCGGCGGATTGAAATTTGCACCCGTGCCTACCGCATTTTGGTGGATGAAGTGGGGATCGACCCCACCAATATTATTTTTGACCCGAACGTCTTCCCCGTCGGCACCGGCATGGAGGAGCATCGCATCAACGCGACCTCTTTCTTTGAAGCCGCTAAGGTCATCCGTGAAACTCTACCAGGCACCATGATCAGTGGAGGCATCAGCAACGTATCCTTCTCGTTCCGGGGCAATAACCGTGTGCGCGAAGCCATTCATGCGGCGTTCCTCTATCACGGCATGGCCGCCGGACTGAACATGGGCATCGTGAACCCCGGAATGCTCGAAGTGTATGACGAAGTTCCGGCCGACCTGATGAAAGCGGTCGAGGATGTGGTGCTCAATCGCAATGAGGAGGCCACCGAACGGCTAATCGACTTTGCCGTGCGGGTCAAAGCCGAAGGCGGCGACGCTAAAAAAGAAGTGGAGATCCAGCTATGGCGTGAAAGCTCGGTTGAAGAGCGGTTGTCGCATGCTTTAGTGAAAGGCATCGTTGACCACATTAATGAAGATGTGGAGGAAGCTCGGCAAAAATACGGCCGGCCGATCCAAGTCATTGAAGGCCCGTTGATGAAGGGTATGGGGATTGTCGGCGACCTGTTTGGTTCTGGAAAAATGTTTCTACCGCAGGTCGTTAAAAGTGCACGTGTTATGAAAAAAGCCGTCGCCTACCTGCTCCCGTTCATGGATGCCGAAAAGGAAGGTCAGGCTCCTTCCAGCGCGGGGAAAATTCTAATGGCCACGGTCAAAGGCGATGTCCACGACATCGGAAAAAATATTGTCGGCGTGGTTCTGGCCTGCAACAACTATGAGGTTAAGGATATCGGGGTCATGGTGCCTTGGCAGACTATTCTCCAGGAAGCCAAAGACTGGGGCGCGGATATCATCGGCCTCTCGGGGCTCATTACACCCTCCCTCGACGAAATGGTGCATGTGGCCAAAGAGATGGAACGAGAAGGCATGAATCTCCCGCTGCTGATTGGCGGCGCAACGACCAGTAAGAAGCACACGGCCGTAAAGATTGAACCTGAATACAGCGCTCCGGTGGTTCATGTGCTCGATGCATCGCGGGCGGTGACGGTGGTTCAATCCCTGCTCAGCCAAGATATTATTTATCGGCGGAGCCTTAAAAGTGAATACCAAACGATTCGCGAGACCCACATCGCCTCGCAGGAAGCCCGCGAATTCCTGAGTTTAGAGAAAGCCCGCGCCAACGCCTTCCCCACGGACTGGTCGGTATACACCCCCCCAAAACCGGCCTTCACGGGCGTTCGAGTGGTGGATCAAATCAAAGCCGCAGAGTTGGTTCCATACATCGACTGGCTGCCCTTTTTCTGGACCTGGGAATTGCAGGGGCGCTACCCCGAAATCCTCGAAAATGAAGGCGAGATTGGCGAACGCGCCCGCGAAGTTTTCAACGATGCTCAGGTGTTACTGGATCAGATTATTGCAGATGACCTCTTCACCTTTAGCGGAGTCTATGGCTTCTTCCCCGCCAATCGGGTGGGCGACGACATCGAGGTCTATACCGATGAAACCCGCACCCAACTAAAGACTACATTCCACTTTCTGCGTCAGCAAATGATTAAAAAAGACGATACGCCCAACCGCAGTCTCGCCGATTTTATCGCACCGAAAGAATCCGGCCTTGCTGACTACATCGGTGGCTTCGCCGTCACGTCTGGCAAAGGCGTTGGCGAACTCGCTCAGAAATACCGCGAAGACCTCGACGACTATAATTGCATCCTCGTGCAATCGCTCGGCGACCGCCTTGCCGAAGCCTTTGCCGAATCGCTCCATAAAAAGGCCCGCGACGACTGGGGCTATGGCAAGGACGAGGTACTCACGAGAGCAGAATTAATCCGGGAAAAATATCGCGGAATCCGTCCCGCCCCCGGCTATCCTGCCTGCCCCGACCACACCGAAAAACGCATCCTATTCGATTTGCTGGACGTCGAGGCGAATACCGGAATTGAACTGACCGAGAGCATGGCGATGAATCCGCCCAGCGCCGTCTCCGGCCACTACTTCTCGCACGTCGATTCGCGCTACTTCCCGCTCGGACGCATCGACCGCGAACACGTCGCCGACTACGCCGCTCGAAAGGGTTGGACCGTTGAAGAAACCGAAAAATGGCTCTCCCCGAATCTAGGGTACGATACATAAAATATTGAGCACATAATTTCAGAGTCTTGGAGAAAACTATGAAAAACATACTCGAACGCATAACCGAACACCCGCTCATCTTCGATGGCGCAATGGGCACGATGATCTACTCGAAAGGTATATTCATCAACACCTGCTACGAGCACTTGTGCGTCACCAACCCCAAGCTCATCGGCGGTATTCACCAACAATACGCCGATGCTGGGGCGGATGTGATTGAGACAAACTCATTTGGAGCCAACCGGCTTAAATTAGAGGGTCATGGTTTGGTGGACCAACTCGAAGCGATCAACCGTGCTGCGGTTCGACTGGCACGGGAAGCGGCAGGGAACGAAGCGCTGGTCGCCGGGTCGGTCGGCCCAATCCTTAAAGCCGGACAGGTCTTTATCGAAAATGAAGCCCGCGCTCTCGCCGAAGTCTATCGCGAACAAATGGCCATACTGGCCGACGAAGGCATCGATTTTTTTATGCTCGAAACCTTTTCACATATCCAGGAGGCACAACTCGCTGCGCAGGTGGCTGCTGAATTCGGCGCACCTATTTTTGTCTCCATGATCGTTGGGAAGGACGGCGAAACCCAAAAAGGTCGGAAGATCGAACAACTGATCCAGACACTAGAAAACGACGATAACGTCGATGGGATTGGCGTGAACTGCGGGGTCGGTCCAGCGGCGGCATTCAGCAATGCCGAACGCGCTCTTGCACAGACCACGAAGCCGTTCACCGTAATGGCCAACGCGGGTGTTCCCCAGGAGGTCGACGGCCGGCTGATCTATATGTCCACCCCCGAGTACTTTACCGAGTACTCTAAAAATATGATTCAAATCGGCGTACGTGGAATCGGCGGTTGCTGCGGCACCACGCCGGAACACATTGCCATGATGGCCAAGAGTGTCAAATCAATGACCGGTGTGAAAAAGCATGTGGCCATCACCAGTCAGGTACAGGAAAAAGCGCCTGAAGTTGCCGTGGTACCCACTGCAAAAAAATGTAACTTCGCCGCCAAACTTGCGCGGGGCGAAAAAGTGACCAGCGTGGAAATCACTCCCCCTCGATCGATCGATCTCAAACCGATGCTCAGCAAATGCCAAACATGCAAAGATGCGGGGATCGACGCGATCAATATTCCCGACGGGCCGCGGGCAAGTGCACGCATATCGCCCATGGTTGCCGCACTCGCCGTTGAACGTGAAGTCGGCATCGAAACCGTATTGCACTACTGCTGCCGCGACCGCAATCTCATCGGCATGCAGTCCGACCTGCTCGGGGGCTATGCGGGTGGCCTGCGCAACTATCTCATCATCACCGGCGACCCCCCCAAGCTCGGCGATTACCCTGACTCGACCCCCGTTTTTGATGTCGATGCGGTGGGTCTAACCCAAGTGGTCACCAACCTTAACCACGGAGTCGATGTGGGGGGGAATCCGATCAATCCACCGACCGGCATTCTGATTGGGATCGGCGCAAACCCCTGCGCGGTGGATCCCGAACACGAGTTAAAGCACTATTTGAACAAGATTCATGCGGGGGCGGAATATGCCATCACCCAGCCGATCTTCGACCCGGAGGCCCTGTTGCGCTTTCTCGATGCAGCGGAAGCTCGGGACGGAGCCATTCCCGTTGTCGCCGGAGTTTGGCCCCTCGTTTCTCTTCGTAACGCTGAATTCCTTAACAACGAAGTTCCCGGCGTAGAAGTTCCCAATTCCATCCTCGAACGAATGAGCAAAGCGAAGACCAAGGAAGATGGCCGTAAGGTCGGTGTCGAGATTGCCCGTGAAATCTGCGAGTCCATCGTCGACCGCGTTGCCGGCTATCAAGTTAGCGCCCCTTTCGGTATTGTCGACCTTGCGCTACAGGTGTTGGAATAATCGGCTTGCATGGTAATACCCATGGTATTATCGTGCAAACGGAATCAGGAGAATCGTGATGATCAAAGTGAGCGTCAATTTAGAAGATCGTGATGCAAGAATGATCGATCAGCTTGCTTCCAGTAAAAATGCGGGAAGCAAATCGGATATTATTCGAACCGCCATTCACGAATACTGTGAAAAAGCGCAACAGAAAAAAAAAGATGTGCACTATGCCATCGATGCCGCCTTCGGTGTATTCAAAGAATCGCCGATGGATGCGTACCTTCTCCGAAAGGATTCGAATGAGAGCGATCGGGAATGAATGTTCTGCTGGACTCCAACATCATTATTGACCTGCTCAACGGCCGTATGGAAGCCCGAACCTACCTCCTCAGCTTACGCGAATTGAACATTTCCAGTATGACTGTCTATGAAGTCCTTGCCGGATGTGTGGAAGCCCGAAGCAACCAGATGAAGGCCGCTGAACTCTTTTTTGAACAATGTAATATCATCGCAATTTCCGCGACCATCTCTGCTAAAGCCGCACGGTATCAGCGCCGTTTAAAGTTAAAACGTAAAATGGCCGACTTCCTGATTGAGGCCACCGCCGAAGAGTTTGAACTTCAGTTGGCCACCCGAAACCCCAAAGATTTCCGGCACGTTCAAACAATTACCCCCTACTCACTTTAACATTTTTTTACCAATAGACTGGAGTCTGTAAATTCAGAACACTATATAGTACTATTTTAGTGAGGAATTTATGACAAATGATTTAGAACAGTTATATGCACACTATCGCGAAGGCGATAACCAGTTCCAACTTGCGGGCGGGGTAGAAGGCATCACTAAACTCGTACATGATTTTTATACCATGATGGCACAGCGGAAAGAATCGCGTAAAATTTTGCATATGCATCCGACCGATTTAACGGAGTCGCGCGAGAAATTAACGCGGTTTCTTTGTGGATACATGAATGGCCCCGAGCTTTATGAAGAAAAATATGGCCCCCTAGCTCTCGGCCCAGCCCATGGCCACTTGGCGATCGGAAGTACGGAAAAAGAGGCGTGGTTGCTCTGCATGAAAGATGCGCTGGCGCTGCAGTCCTATCCTCAGGAGTTTAAGGACTTCATGTATCTGCGTCTTTGCGTTCCAGCAGGCCGGATTCAGAACCGGGATTAGCCGACCATTTGATAATGACATCACCAAGCTCCCCGACATTGATGGGTTTGGTCATATAATCATCCATTCCTGCGGCGAGACAGCGATCGCGGTCGCCTTCCAGTGCGTGGGCCGTCATCGCAATAATAGGTTGGCGCGGCAACTTATTTTTTCCTTCAATCCGGCGAATTTCTGCCGTAGCCATAATCCCATCCATACCGGGCATTTGTACATCCATTAGGATCAAATCGAAGGAGGTGCTCTTCAGCTTCACCAAGGCCTCTTTCCCATCGGAAGCGGCCTCGACCGAACAACCCAGTTTTTTCAAAATTCGTACGGCCACAGTTTGGTTCACGCGATTATCCTCCACCACGAGCATATGGGGGGGCGAACCGAGTGCTCGAAGCTGCTGCCGAACCCGAACGAGTTCATCGCGTATTTCATTCATTTTATCATCAAAGTTAGGTCGCGGCGCATCCATATTCACTTGGCAGGACTGCTGGGCCATAGGAATTTCAAACCAAAAGGTAGATCCTTTTCCTTTTTCGCTCTCCGCGCCGATTTCACCCTCCATGGCTCCCACCAACTGTTTACAAATGGTCAGTCCCAACCCCGTCCCTCCATATTTCCGGGAGGTCGAAGCATCGAGTTGCTGAAAGGCTTCGAAGATCGGGCCGAGCTCCTTCGGTGAAATCCCGATGCCGGAATCTTTCACCGAAAATCGCAAACGAGCAGAATCGCCAAGCTTACCCACCCGCGCAACCCGCAGGCTAATTTCTCCCTGAGCCGTAAATTTGATGGCATTGCTAACGAGATTAACCAAAATCTGACGAATACGCCCGGCATCGCCGCACAAGGCTAAGGGAACATCGGGATCAATCCCAAGGGTCATCATTACGCCCTTATGATTCGCCTGAACCTCCATAAGGTCGGATAAACCGTCTAATAAAGTTTTTAGGTTAAAATCAATTTTTTCGAGCTGAAGGTGGCCCGCTTCAATTTTTGAAAAATCGAGAATATCATTCACAATATCCAATAGGTTATGTCCACTCTGCCGAATTGTGGCGGCCAATTCGTGCTGATCTTCATTTAATTCCGAATCAAGTAACAACGTTGAAACCCCGAGGATTCCATTCATCGGCGTACGAATTTCATGACTCATATTGGCCAAAAATTCACTTTTGGCAATATTGGCTGCTTGAGCATCAAGCGCCAGCTGGTTCGCCCGCTCGCTTTCGCTTTTAAGCTGAGCATTCACGCTTTCCAATAAGATACGTGCTTCCTCCGTATCTTCGTTCAGGCTCACGAGCAACGCGATATTCGCCTGGAGATCGCTCATCAGCTCTTCACTCTGGGGGTTACGTTTGCGCAATCGACGGTTTTTCACCAGCACAACGATCAGTACCAGCAAACAAATAACAAATAGAATAAGTAAAAGTAATTCCATGAACAAAAACCTAAGGTCGTTTCAATAAAAGTGCTTACCATGCCAAAAACAGAACGACGGTACGACTTAATCTTTCGCCCGACCGGTATCGAAACGTTCTTTTTTATACTCATTCGAGCGGGACTACGGGAGAAACATTGACTCCTCAAGAACCTCCCTCTACATTTCGTTCTTATCAAATTTTGAATCTGGTGTTTTATACACCGACTTATTTCACCTGAAAACCACGCCTACGCCCATCACCGAGAGAGATTACAGGGGATTCTCCATGAACTATCTTTCATCTGTTTGTGAGAAAATTTCGGTGTTGGTCAGTAATTCAAAATGGGAAATGCAAAATAAACGAGAACAACTTCTCCACTCCATTTCAGGGATTCAACTAAGATAGGGAGACTAGGGACCATGGGATATCAAAGCACACGAGAATGCGTTGACGCGCTGGAAAAGCATGGGCAGCTTTTGCGTATAACCGAAGAGGTGGATCCCCATTTAGAAATGGCGGAGATTCAGCGACGTGTTTATGCCGCTAAAGGCCCGGCGATCCTATTCGAAAAGGTTAAAGGCTGCGCCTTCCCCTGTGTCTCCAACTTGTTTGGTACACCGGATCGTGCCCGTCTTATCTTTAAAGACACGTATGATCAGGTCGCCGCGCTCGTGTCGGCTAAAGCCGACCCGATAGGCTTAATCAAATCTCCAGGAAAAGCACTACAAGCCGGGTTTTCCGCCTTGAATGCGCGTCCCAAAAAAGTATCGCCAAAACACGCTCCGGTTTTTGAATGCCGCGCCAAACTCAGCGATTTACCCCCCATTACAAGCTGGCCCGATGATGGGGGTCCGTTCATTACGTTACCCCAAGTGTACAGCGAGCATCCTGACCACACCGGAAAACCACTCAAGAGTAATTTGGGCATGTACCGCATTCAGATCAGCGGCAACGAATTTGAGCAAGATAAAGAAGTGGGACTTCATTACCAGATTCACCGCGGAATCGGCGTGCACCAAAAACTACACCAGGATCAGGGAAAACCTTTCCGTGTGGCTATCTTTATCGGCGGGCCACCTGCCATGAGTTTTTCTGCGGTGATGCCACTCCCGGAAGGAATGCCCGAAGTCGCCTTTGCCGGGTTGCTCGCCGGACGTCGGTTCCGCTATAGCCACTATAAGGAATGGACGGTTTCGGCCGATGCCGATTTTTGTATTATCGGAACTCTTAATGAAGAGTTAAAACGGGAAGGGCCATTTGGTGATCATCTGGGATACTATAGTCTCGACCATCTCTTCCCTTGTCTAGATGTGGAAGAAGTCTTTCACCGAAAAGAGGCCATCTGGCCCTTTACGGTGGTAGGCCGCCCGCCCCAAGAAGACACCACATTCGGCGAAGTGATTCACGATATGACCGGCGCGGTTATGCCGACGGAAATTCCTGGGCTCAAAGCCGTGCATGCGGTCGATGCCGCCGGTGTACATCCACTCTTACTCGCCATCGGGATGGAGCGTTACACGCCCTACACAAAAACCTTACGCCCCTCTGAACTCCTCACTATTTCCAATGCGGTACTGGGCAAAGGACAGCTATCGCTCGCTAAGTATCTTTTCATGGTTAACGACGCGGATAATCCTGAGCTCGATATTCACGATATCCCGGCCTACTTCGAGCATCTGCTCGCCCGTATCCGTTGGGAAAGAGATCTACATTTTCAGACCGAAACCAATATGGATACGCTCGACTATTCCAGCTCGGGCGTGAATCACGGTTCAAAGGTTGTTTTTGCCTGTAGCGGTGAACCTTTCCGCACGCTTGGATGCTCTACACCAGATTTGGATGAGGAATGCACCGTGGTGAAACCAGGAATTCTAGCGGTCGCTGGCCCGGCATTTTTGGACTATGACCAGGCTCCATCCGAGCTGGAAATAATAGCAAATAAACTGGAGAAGCAGGTTTCGGTTGATGACTTTCCGATGATTATACTGTGCGATGATCCTCAATTCTGTGCGGCCGAGTTCAGCAATTTTTTATGGGTTACCTTCACGCGATCTAATCCGTCACATGATATTTACGGAGTAGGCGCAATCACTCGATTCAAGCACTGGGGTTGCACCGGATCGCTCATTATCGACGCCCGTCTAAAACCGCACCACGCACCCCCTCTCATTGAAAACTCTGCCGTCACCGAAAAAGTGGATCAATTATTTATGAAAGGGAGTTTATCCCTTTAGCGAGAGGATCGCAGGCCGCATGCATTCGCTTTAATTTTCTAGATCGTGGAGTTAAAGCCCTCGGAAGCTAGTCGATCAGGAGGGTGCCAACGGATAAGGGATTCCCCCAAATCATACCCAATTAACTTCACTAGAATTCGTTTCACACGAAGACACAAAGTCACGAAGCAAGAGACTGAAAAGATTCTTGGCGGCTTTGTGTCTTAAACGTCCGAAGGACGCGGGCGCGAGTCCTAATACGAATCCGATTAATTAGGTATCAAGGGTGAAATCTATGCTAAAAACTGCGCCAGGGTTCGATCGATTCTTCCCGTCACCCGCTCGCGGCCCAAAACCTCAAGCATCGGGAACAGATCGGGGCCAGATTGGATGCCGGAGATGGCAATGCGTAACGGAGCCATGACGGCTCCAAAACCCAGTCCAGACGTCTCGATAAAGTCGTGGATCGCTTGGTCTGTGCTCGCTTCATCGAAAATTTCTAGGGCTTGGAAAATTGATTTCACCTGTTCGAGTATTTCGCGTACACCGTCCTTCTGTAATTTTTTACGCACGGCCTTGGCCTCGTACTCAAATTCTTCGGTGAATAAATAAGCCACCATCGGAACAATATCGACCACGGTTTTTACGCGTTCGCGCACCAGTCCAAATACCGCCTTGGCATAGTCTGGGGCCGCTTCAATACCCCCCTTTTCAATCTCGCAAAAACAGGTGGCTATAAATTCTTCCGTCGGAAGTTTCAGCATGTATTCGCCATTCATCCACGTCAATTTTCGCAGATCCACCTGCGCAGGTGAAGACTGACAGCGGGCCAGATCAAACGCCTCGACCATCTCGTCGCGCGTCATCACTTCACGATCATCACCGGGCGACCAGCCGAGCAATGCGAGATAGTTGAACAAAGCATCTCCGAGAAATCCCTTCTCTCGGAAGTCCCCGACGAAGGCATCGCCATCGCGTTTTGAATAGGGTTTTCCTTGTGCATTGATGATCATGGGAAGGTGCGCAAAGTTCGGCACGTCGGCCCCAAGGGCTTGATAAAGCGCCATGTGGCGATAGGTATTTTCGATATGATCGTCGCCGCGGATGACATGGGTTATGCCTTGTTCAATATCATCAAGCACGTTGGCCAAATGAAAAACCGGAGTTCCGTTCGAGCGGACAATCACAAAATCCTGCATGTTTTCCGCCGCCGTTGAGAGCGAGCCTTTGATCCCATCTTCAAACGAAGCATCGGTGCCGGGCATTTTAAAAATTATACATTCGCCCTGCCCCAGACCGCCCTTGTCCTCTTTATAAGCCAGCCCTTTTGAAAGTAAGAGTTCCGCCGCTTCAAGGTGGATTTCCATGCGTGTGCTTTGGTAGAGCGGTTCACCATCGACATCCAATTTCAGCCATGCCATCGCATCAAGCAACGTTTGGATGGCCTCCTGAGTCGAACGCTCGCGATCGGTATCTTCGACCCGCAACAGGAATTCCCCACCATGGTGCCGAGCAAATAGCCAGTTATAGATTGCTGCGCGCATGTTTCCAATGTGAACATTGCCGGTCGGACTCGGCGCAAAACGTGTGCGTACTTTCATTTTAAAACTCCCTTTTATCGTAATTCGTGATGCGCAATTCGGAATCCACTGTATGCTTATTCATTTCCGCAAAAAAGATTACGAGTACCCCTGATGAATTACGGAGCCGGAGGCTACCCCATGCAAGTACATGATGTAAAAGAAATCCTGATTGATAAGCACACCATCGCCAAACGCGTCGATGAATTGGTGGATGACATTGCCGCCGGCCCATCCGGCAACCTAATCGTTGTTGGAATTCTCAAAGGCAGCTTTGTATTCTTGGCCGATCTTATGCGTAGTTTTCACCGTCATGATATTCATCCGCGCATCGATTTCCTCACCCTATCGAGCTATGGATCGGGCTCCACCTCCTCCGGCGAAGTTGAAATCATCCACGATATCCGCGAGGATATTTCCGGAGCTAATGTGCTGCTAGTCGATGACATTCTCGATACCGGTCGCACACTGTCCGCTACCAAAAAAAGGTTACTCGCACGTGGGGCCAAATCTATCCGCACCTGTGTGCTACTCGATAAAAAAGCCCGTCGAGCCGTCGAGTTCGAGGCCGACCATGCCGGATTCTCCATCGACGACCATTTTGTGGTCGGTTACGGACTCGACTACAACAACCTCTACCGCGAGCTACCCCATATCGCTAAAGTTTCCTTTCACGACTAAGAAAAAAGCCGCCCGGGCGGGGCGGCTTTTCAGTATACAAACCGAATATTCGGTTAGTTTACGTCGATCGCATTGAGGTCGGCAAAAGCCTGTTTAACGCGTTCGGTCATGTTTTCCTGTGCCTTGCGCAACCATACGCGCGGGTCATAAAACTTTTTATTCGGCTTATCCGCACCTTCTGGGTTTCCAAGTTGCTTCTGAAGATAGGCTTCGTTGGCTTTATAGAAGTTCAAAACACCTTCCCAAGAGGCCCATTGCGTATCGGTATCGATATTCATTTTAATCACGCCATAGGAGATCGCTTCTTTGATCTCTGCTGGAGAGGACCCTGAGCCCCCATGAAACACAAAGTTGAGCGGTTGGGCTTCGGTTCCGAATTTTTCGGAAACATAAGCCTGCGAGTCACGTAGGATGGTTGGGGTCAACTTAACGTTGCCCGGCTTGTAGACGCCGTGCACGTTGCCAAAAGAGGCCGCGACGGTAAAGTTCGGGCTGATGGCTCCCAATTTTTCGTAGGCGTAGGCTACATCTTCGGGCTGGGTGTAAAGTTTAGATTCATCCATATCGGAATTATCCACTCCATCCTCCTCGCCGCCGGTGCAACCGAGTTCGATTTCTAACGTCATACCGATCTTGCTCATGCGTTCGAGATATTTAGCGGAGATCTCAATATTTTCCTCAAGGGTTTCTTCAGAGAGATCAAGCATATGGGAGCTGAACAGTGGGCGGCCTTTAGCTGCGAACCACTTTTCACCTTCATCGAGCAATCCGTCGATCCATGGGAGTAGTTTCTTCGCGGCGTGGTCGGTGTGGAGGATCACCGGAACGCCATAGGCTTCGGCCATCATATGAACGTGTTGGGCTCCGGAAATGCTGCCCAGAACCGCGCCATTTTCTTTTAGACCTTTTCCGGCAGTAAAGGAACCGCCTCCATTAGAAAATTGAATGATGACTGGAGAGTTGACGGCCGCGGCGGCCTCTAGAACACCGTTAATAGAATCGGTGCCGACTACGTTAACCGCAGGCAGGGCAAATTTATTTTCCTTAGCAATTTGGAATACTTTTTGGATGTCATCGCCATAGAGAACACCGGGTTTTACTACATCGAGAATCTTTGTTGACATGATATTACCTTCCTCGTTTTGTTGGATTTAGCTTACTGATTTGTACCAATCATTTTGGCAAAATTCGCGGGAACTATATCAGGATTGCCTCATCGGTCAACCCTATGAATGCTGGATTACTCCGGCGAAAAATCAAAGAGGCTCTCGAAAAGGTCAGCAAGCTTATTCCCAAACGCCTCCTCGTCGGGACCCGTCACCTGAAGGGTCACCTCCGTATTCACTTCAATCCCAAGCATGATTAACTCGAGTGCTGAAGTTAATGTACAGGTTCCCGCCTCCGTCAATACGAGAATTTCACCGGAATAAGCACTGCCTTCCGTAACTAAAATAGCAGAAGGCCGGCAATGAATGCCGGCCTCATTTTTAACTACTGCTTTTATTTCAAACATTTAATAGTCGTGGCACGTTATTCAGCTTCTGCGACGGGCGATTCTTCTTTCATCACCTCTTTTTGCTGGACCGCTTTTTCATCCTCTACGCCTTCTGCCTGAGCTTTACGGATCATTTCCTCGTAGACGACCTTGTCGTTAACGGCATAAATATAAGGTTGAGCGAAAATCCCTTGTGCTTTACGATTTGCATCGCACATTTCAACCGCAGCCTTGGCCGCTTCTTTCAGCGTCGCTTTTCCAGAATCAACGCCGTAGGCGTAGTCGCCACTGGGGTCAACGGCCAAAACAAATACTTTATTATCAGGTTGTTCGGCATAATCAAGAAGCTGAGCCTGAACTTTCGTCGGAACTCGGGGAACGTAAATACTATTGCTGGTACAACCGGCAATAACTGATAAACCTACGGATACCGCCAAAAACTTTACAAATACCTTCATACTATGCCTCCTGATTTAATGTTAATATCGGATATTAGGCTTCAAACTCTTCTTCGTCAACCCAGCAGGAAAAGGAAAAATAACATCAAAAAAAGGGCGCCCACAGAATGATGCAACATCCACACCCTCGGCCTGAACAATCTCTCCTTTCACAACCTCCAGCCGGATTCCGTTTTCTTCGATGACGAATCGAGGTGTGCCTCCGTATTTCCAACGGTCACCGGTCTGCTTTTCGATCAATACATCCAGCCGAATTTGATCTAGATCGTCTTCCGACCATGGTGTAACGCTTATCCTTGGGTAGTGTTGTTGACAACTCTTCCGTAGCGCGGCCGACAGCTCAGATACATCTAATTCAAGATTCATCACCTCGGCCGGAGTCGAGCGAATGGCATGGGTTTCGATCTGATCGAACATGGAGCCCAAATAACGATTCAGTCGCTCTAAATTAGTGTTGAGTAATAGCGTACCATGGTGTAACGCTCGGCCCTTCCTGAAGCAAAAGGCATTTCCCGAAAATTTAAATCCATCCACACTCAGATTGCTCTTCCCTGTTTTTTCCGCTCGAATACCAAAATCGCTCAACGCGTCAAATACCATTTCATACGCCTGCGCTTCGCGATATTCCGTGCGATTGACAATCACGCAATAGTTGAGATTTCCGGCATCGTGGTAGACCGTTCCGCCGCCCGAAATTCGACGTGCAAGTAAAACCCCGTCCTCGCGCATCCAATCCAGTCGGCATTCTCGCCACGGGTTTTGGTTCTTGCCCACCACTACCGCGCTATGGCTCCGCCATAAGAATAGCGCGGGGCCATGCGCCGCGGCATGCTCCATCAGATACTCCTCGATCGCAAGGTTCCGATAGACATCCAGACTTTGGGATTCAACAATCAACATACCTTTTTCTTTTCTCCAAATTCCTTTGGGGGTTAAAGTGGAGCTACTATGTCAAACTTCACTCAACAGTTCATCCAGAAAATCCCCAAGACCGACCTGCACCTCCATCTCGATGGGTCGCTTCGCCTCCCTACGCTAATCGAAATGGCCCAGACTGGCGGAATTGAACTCCCTTCCTATGAAGCGGACGGGCTGAACGAACTGGTCTTTAAAGAGCGTTATGCCAACCTTGGCGAGTACCTTGCCGGATTCGCCTACACTACCGCCGTCCTCCAAAATACAGAAAACCTCGAACGCGCCGCCTTCGAGCTGGCCGTGGATTCGTCCCATGAAGGCGTATGCTACATCGAAGTGCGATTTGCCCCCCAATTGCACGTCACTCATGCCACTGAGATCAACGTCATTGTTCGCGCGGTTTTTAAAGGATTAGAGGCCGCAAAAAAACACCTCAACGGCACGCTCGGCGAAGACGATCTGGCTTTTGAATACGGTATTATCCTCTGTGCCATGCGGCGGTTCAACCGGCAGATGTCGTCCTATTATGAGCGACTACTCAACCGAAGTGGTTCCACCAGCCTGCGGCATAACTATGCCCGCGCCTCTCTCGCACTCGTCAAAGAAGCCATTAAATTGCGGGATGATGGCCTCCCTATCGTCGGGTTCGATCTCGCCGGCGAAGAAGCGGGCTATCCCGCCGTTCACCACAAGGCGGCCTTTCAGTTGGCTCACCGTCACTTCCTGCGCAAGACCGTGCACGCGGGCGAAGCTTATGGCCCCGAATCTATCTTTCAAGCCATTACCGAATGTCACGCCAACCGCATCGGGCATGGTACCTTTCTTTTTTCCGAAGCCGCCATCAAACTCAAAACCATCAAAGACAAAAAACGCTACATCGCCCAACTCAGTGAATACATCGCAAACCAGCGCATCACGATCGAAGTCTGCCCCACCAGTAATTTACAAACGCTCCCCGAGTTCAAAACCCTGAAAGACCACCCCATCCAGCACATGATTAACCACGACCTTTCCGTCAGCATTGGCACCGACAACCGACTCATCTCACACACCACGGTCAGTAAGGAACTCCAACTCTGCGCCGACCATCTCGATCTTACCGACCGCCAGTTCCGTGACCTTGTTCTTGCCGGATTCAAGCGTAGCTTCTTCCCCGGCTCTTATGGCGAAAAACGTACCTACGTCCGCCGCGCCATCCGCCTATATGACCGCCTTGCCCAATCAGACAAAGCATAAGGCTCTCCATAGATTTTTATAGCGACCGCCCGCGAGAGGCCTTTTCCAGTCGGTTATTCATCGCTACTCCAAGTCCACACTCCGGCGCACGTTGGGCAATAATCTCACGTAATTCCAAGGCATCCAGTCGGCGAATGGCCGCATAAAAATTAGCCGAAGCCTCTTTCAAGTCCCCCTCTTTACTCAACACCTCAACCGCCCCGGAAAATTCAATTTCAGAGGGGCTGAAAAGAAGTATTCCCACGTCGGTGGCTTCTTCATAAGGGCTCGGAATTTTCGAAAAAACAAAGAGTGGAGTTTCCGGCGCATAATGATTCGGGAGTAGCCCAGGACTTTCCACCCCTTCATTTGTATGAAGGTTCACCGAGCGGAGCGGCCCGATTTCTGACTCAATGGCTTCAGCAGAAATTCCTCCCGGCCGCAAAAGAACCGGCTGCGAACCGGTAAATGAAACGACCGTGGATTCAACCCCAACCCGACAGGCTCCCCCATCGATAATCGCATCGCATTGATGGCCCAGTTGTTCTTGGACATGTTGAGCGGTCGTCGGGCTGGTGCAACTGAATGCGTTGGCGCTGGGTGCGGCAATTGGAGTTCCCGCCTGCTGGATCAGATCAAGTGCAATCGGGTTGGCGGGCATTCGGATGGCTACCGTTGCGTTGTCGCCAGTCACGACATCAGGCACTTCTTCTTTTTTGGGGAGAACAACCGTCAGGGGGCCAGGCCAGAACGCTTTCATTAATTGTAATGCGTTATCCGGAACCGAGCGGGCGAGAAGATTTAGTTGCTCATAATCCGATATATGAGCAATTAATGGGTTGCTCAGCGGACGGTTTTTGATTTTAAAGACTTGGCGAATCGCACTCGGATTAAAAATATCAGCCCCCAGCCCGTAAACCGTCTCCGTCGGAAACGCTACATTTTTTCCGTCTCGAATCAATTGAGCGCCGGATGCAACCTGCTGAGCTAGATTCTTATTGGGGTCAGGATGCCTACTAATCCAGTCCGCCGCGTCGATCAAGCGGTGAAAGACCAGTTTGTCGGCAGGGAGCTGAGAAAGGTGCATCCCGCCATGCCCAGTTAATAGATAGAGCCCGAATACACCTAGCTCATTCGCCAGTAATGCATCGTGCGGATGGTCCCCGATCACAAAGGAGCGCTTTAAATCGAGGCCGTAAGCATCCGCCGCCTGAAGTACAAATCCAGACTTCGGTTTTATGCAGGTGCAGCCATCTTCCCGGTTATGAGGACAGACATACCATTCTTGAATCTCGACCCCTTCCTTAGAAAATAGTTCATCAAGTTGATCGTTCACTTCATCAACCTGCCCCATGTTTAACGTACCCAGAGCAATGCCCGGCTGGTTTGTGACAACAAACAGAAGGTAGTTTTTCTGGAGCTTCAGCAAGGCCTCAACTGTACCCGGGAAAAGATCAATATCCTCAGGATTCTTAAGAACCCCACCCTCTTCGATTAATGTCCCATCTCGATCCAGAAAGATAGCGGATCGCGGATTAAGCATTCTTCCCCCCTAACTGAATAAAGCCCGCTATCCCCCGGTGAACGTCAAGGGGATGTTGAAAAAGCACTCGGTGTGCGCGATGGGTTAGGAACACCCTATTTATTTCTGGTTCATTTTTTTTATCCATACCTACCTCTCGCTGACTTGGGGCCCTGCGAAAAAAAAAACATACGATATTATTTTCGCGCGTCAAGTTTCGTGAAAACTATTTCTATAGCACCTCGTACCCAAGCAAACGAGACACGGCTGAAGCAGGGTGATCTGTAAAAAATGAACGATGCCATCGAATTCATCGAAGAATTCTGTGATAGTTTGCGGAAATAATAGGTACAAACATGCGGAGAATAATAAATGAACCCTACGACAACTGACGCCTATATACCGGCCGACATGGCCAAATGGGCCGAGAAATCGGCTATCCGAAAAGCCAACCGCGATTTCGTCAGCGCCTTTTTTCTAGCCGTGCAGGCGGGTTCATTTGTCGCTCTAGGCGCGGCGTTCTTCACCTCGGTCATACACGATTCCTCCCTCGGGGTTGGCCTAACCCAATTGATCGGAGGAATGGCATTTTCCCTCGGACTCATCTTGGTCATCATTGCAGGCGCCGACCTCTTTACCGGGGATACGCTGAGGGTGATGGCCTGTTTCAGCGGAAAAATCAAGGTGCGGCAAATGCTACGCGGATGGGTGTTTGTCTTTTTAGGAAACTTAGTAGGATCGTTGCTCATTGTGCTGTTGATCTATTTCAGCGGACATTGGCTTGGGAATTCTGGGGCTATAGGCGCCCAAGCGCTAGCCATCGCCAACGACAAGGTGAACCTAACCTTCTCCCAAGCGATCGCCAGCGGTATGCTCTGCAATACTCTCGTCTGTCTCGCGATCTGGATGTGCTACAGCAGTCGCTCCGTCACCGATAAAATTCTATCCATCTTCTTCCCTATCACCGCGTTTGTGGCCATGGGCTTCGAGCACTCGATTGCCAACATGTATTTTATCCCCGCCGGTCTCATACTGAAGCACAACCCTGAAATCGTCAGCCTGCTCAACAGCACCGACTTTACAAACCTCACCCTCTCCGGTTTCCTGCTGAACAACCTACTTCCGGTTACGATTGGAAACATGGTCGGCGGGGCCCTCTTTGTCGGAGCCATCTACTGGATCCTCTACCTCAGAAAAAAAGCGGCTTAAAATCCCATTCCCTATAAAAACGATATCTCTATAAAAGGAAAAAAGATGAAACTCGACCCCACTCAACTGGAAGACTGGCAAATTGCCGAAGCGGCAGAAAAACATATTAAACCCATTCAGCACATCGGTGAGACGCTTGGATTACACGCCGATGAACTTATTCCCATGGGCAGGAATGTCGCCAAGATCGATTACAACAAAGCCTGGAAACGCCTGAAAAACGCGCCCATCGGAAAATATGTCGATGTAACCGCCATCACCCCCCCTCCGCTCGGCGAAGGAAAAACGACCACCACGATGGGTCTGGTTGAAGGACTCGCTGTGATCGGTAAAAAATCGATCGGCGCAATCCGCCAACCCAGTGGAGGCCCGACCTTCAACATTAAAGGATCCGCTGCCGGAGGTGGCCTAGCGCAATGCATTCCACTCGCACCGTTCACCCTCGGTCTCACCGGTGATTTCGATGCCATCACCAATGCCCATAATCTGGCCATGGTGGCGCTGACCGCTCGCATGCAACACGAAAACAACTATGACGACGAGCGGCTGAAAAAGATTGGAATTAAGCGCCTTGATATCGACCCAGAACGTGTCCAGCTCAAATGGGCGATGGATTTTTGTGCGCAGTCGCTCCGCAATATTACCATCGGCAAGGGTGGAAAGATGGACGGCTATGAAATGGAATCTGGTTTCCAAATCACCGTTTCGAGTGAAATCATAGCTATTCTCGCCGTGGCCGACAGCTTGAAGGATCTGCGCGAACGGATTGGAAAAATGGTCGTGGCCTACAGCTGCAGCGGAAACGAAGTCACCACCGCCGATCTCGAAGTGGACGGAGCCATGACCGCATTGATGGTTGAAGCCCTCAATCCCAACCTCGTACAAACCATCGAAGGCAACCCCGTACTCGTCCACGCCGGACCGTTCGCCAATATTGCCATCGGCCAAAATTCGGTCATTGCCGACAAGCTCGGTATCCGTATGGGTGAATATCTCGTAACCGAAAGCGGGTTCGCTGCGGATATCGGATTTGAAAAGTTCTGGAATCTAAAATGCCGATACTCCGGCCTTAAGCCCGATGCCGTGGTGATTGTGGCCACCGTATGGGCTCTTAAAATGCACGGCGGCGGACCTGAGGTAAAGCCCGGGAAGCCGCTCGACACCGCCTATACCGAGGAGAACCTCGAACTACTGGAAGCGGGGTGTGCCAATCTCGTTGCCCACATTAAAATCGTGAAGAAGAGCGGGGCCAATCCCGTGGTCTGCATTAATAGTTTCTATACCGACACTGCCGCCGAACACGCGCTGGTCAAACGCATCGCCGAGGAAACCGGCGCACATTGCGCCGTCTCCGAACATTGGCTCAAAGGTGGCGAAGGCGCCGTTAAGCTCGCCGAAGCCGTCGTCGCCGCCTGTGAAGAAGAAAACCACTTCGACTATCTCTACGATCTCAACCTACCGCTCAAAGAACGGGTCGAAAAGATCGCCACCGAAATCTACGGGGCGGACGGAGTAGAATGGTCTGACGAAGCCGAGAAAAAAATAAATCAGTTCCAAAGGGATCCCGAAGCCGCCAAAATGGGTATGTGTATGGTCAAAACCCACTTGAGTCTCTCTCACGATCCCGACCTTAAAGGGGTACCCAAAGGCTGGACCCTTCCGATTCGCGACGTGCTGATCTACAAGGGCGCAGGATTTGTTGTTCCGGTTTCTGGAGCCATCAAATTACTCCCCGGGACAGGCTCGAACCCGGGCTTCCGCCGAATCGATGTGGATGTAGATACGGGAAAAGTGACCGGATTATTTTAGAGAAAGATGGCGACCCCTACGGGGTTCGAACCCGTGTTGCCAGGATGAAAACCTGGAGTCCTAGGCCACTAGACGAAGGGGTCTTGATTATTTTTTCCACGCCATAAAAATGGCGACCCCTACGGGGTTCGAACCCGTGTTGCCAGGATGAAAACCTGGAGTCCTAGGCCACTAGACGAAGGGGTCGTGGTGGCAAAAATGAGGGCGTACCGTAGCAAAACAGCCGAGTGTGACAACTAAAAATATCTCTTTTTTTCAAGTTCCTACTCATCCCCTTTTCACTACATGCAAAAGCGGATCTACGAGCCGGAACTTTTAGGGGAAACTGATGCGTGAACTTGTTTAGCCACCACGCTATCCATCTTGTCTTCAAGCGTCTGCTCTCGGTCGGTGCGGCTGCCAATTTTCAGGGTGGTAAAAATGCGGGGCGCGCCCATGGCATGTACCTTTTCATGACAGGCTTTGACCGCAGCCATCACGGTATCCCATTCGCCCTCAATGGCCGTTCCATTAGGATGTAGGGTCGTTTTCAGCTCCGGTTGTTTCAGAATATCTTCGCAGGCGGCAACATACTTCGAGAGTGAAACACCGACTCCAATCGGTACTACGGTTAAGTCAGCAATAATTTTCATGGCTACGTACTCCTCTCGTTTGATTGAAAAAAAGGATCAGAACAATTCCAACGGGTCAAAATGGCGAATCAAACTATGCGGATTTGGTTTGACGGCGGACGAGCTCGGCGCCGACTTTCCGGCGAGTTTCGCGCAGATCAAGCACACCCAACAGTTTTCCGCTTTCAACACTTTCGATGACCGGCAAGGCTTCGACCTGCATATTTTGCATATCCTGGATCGTCTCGCCTAGATTCATTCCGCCGACCAGATGATCGTGGACCGGCTGCATCACATCGCCGACGACCAGCCATTGCCAGCTATCTCGATCTGTGAGTAATTCCTTAAGTAGATCAAACGTCAGTACACCAATAATTTTTCCGGTGCTGGAGACTACGGGGTAAACAAAGGTATCTTGTTCTGCAAAGTTCTGTACCACGGTTTCAAGGGGGGTGCCCTCCTGAAGCGGAACGATTTCGGTGTTGACGACATCAACGACCTTCAGCTCGAGCATTATATCTTCTTCCGTGACGTTACGGCCAATTTCACCTGCCTTCTTAATGGCCAGTTTAGCAAAGGCCGGCCCGATCAGTTGCACGCAGAGCGTGGTGGCGGTGACGGTGAAAATGATCATGTCGCCTAGGGTCATTTCGGGCGTGATCTGAATACCCTGAAGATTATGACTGGCGACAATGGAAAGCCCCACCGCTACGCCGCCTTGAGCAAAAAGAGCCATGCCCAAATAATTCTGTACGGGCTTTTCCGCTTTGGAAATGCGGGCGCCCAAATAGGATCCCACCCATTTTCCAATACTGCGCATCAACACATATACAGCCACCAATCCCCATAACCACCCCGGCATATTACCCACCGAAAGTCGCGCTCCCACCATGACAAAAAAGATAATATAGATGGGGGTAGAAAATGAGCGGACCGTCTCAAATAACTTTTTACTTCGCCGTGGAGCACGATTGACCAGCACAATACCCACCGCCATGGTGGAAAGAATGACATCCATTTTGAACGTCAGCGATAGCCCAATGCAAAGTAATAAAATGCCCACTGAAATGCCGAGGCGCTTTTCGGTTTGCGGCATGTAGTGCATCATGGCATTGAGCACAAACCCGCACATGACCCCCAGTACAATGGCTCCACCGAGCTCCATCCCTGTATGCATTAACGTGACGCCAATTGAATCGCCCCCACTTTGGGTCATAATCGAAGCTACGCTGGTGCTCAGCCCATAGAGAGTCATGGCCAATGCATCATCTAGAGCCACAATCGCCACAATGGCTGTGGTTAAAACGCCGGAGGAACGATATTCATATAAGACATCAATCGTCGAAGCGGGGTCCGTTGCCGAGGCAATCGCGCCAAAGACCACGCCCGCTGCAGTAGAAATAACCCAATCGTGAACGACAAAATTAATAATCACCGTGGTACTAATCCCCACGAGGAAAAAGGCCGTCAGCCCCTCGCCCAGTAGAATAGCCGTGAACTGTTTTCCATATTTTTTAAAAATACTTCCGCTCAGTTCACCACCCACCAAAAAGCCGATCAGTCCCAATGCAAAATTATTGAAGGCGTCTAATGCGACAATGTCTTTCGAAGGAAGTAACCCCAAGCCAGTGTCACCAATCAGCACGCCAACGACAATATAGCCGACCACTTGGGGCATTTTTAGCTTTTGGAAGATCCATGCGCCAACGACACCGCCGGCCACGCAAATTCCAAGAATGGCGAGAATGCCAAGCTGTATTTCATGTTCCATGGGTTCTAGTCCGATTCAATGAGTAATTTATAAATCTCGGCGGGATCGCTTGATGCGATGATGTGTTCCCGCACCGTGGAATCCTTTAGACGGGAGCTGATGGATGAAAGCGTGCGGATATATTTTGTATGCTGATCGGAGCGAGCCGCTAGCATGCAGACAATTTGCACAGGCTCGCCGTCGAGGGAAGAATAGTCGCTGATCGGTTGCTTAGACACGGCCACGGCCATGACCAGGTCCGTCACCGAATCAATCCGCACATGTGGAACACCGATGCCGAAGCCAATACCCGTGCTCATTAGCTCCTCACGGGCAAAAATTCCTTGAAGCAACTCATCCCGCTTTTTAACAAACGGGGTTTCCGATAACACGTCAACCAACCGAGTCAACACCTCTTTTTTTAGTGAGGAATCCATTAAAATTACACGCTCTGAGGTCAATACGAAACTTTCCGTATTCGACTTGGCGGTCGTATGATTTTTCCTTTCTGATTTTGAAAGACGGTCGCTTACCCATCGCTCAATATCGTCCCGTTTAAATCGCCAAGTTGTTCCCAACTTGCCGCCAGGGAGTTCTCCTTTTTGTGCCCAATCATACACCGTACGCTCAGATACGCGTATATATGCGGCCACTTCCTCAATCGTCATAATTTCGTGCATAAACAACATCCTTCCGTTTAATCTGCGAAATACTACATCAAACCGTACTGTATGCAAATTTAAAGCCCTGTTTTTTCCGGCTAGAGGATTGCCCCCGATCAGCCCTCGCTATACCCTGCGGGCCTTATGAATTCGATCGACGCTATTTTAGACCCCTATGCCGAATTAGAACAATCCGTATGCCGGCTCATTAAAGAGCTGTTTAGCGATACCTGTGCCTTATGCACGGCATGCTGCTGCCGCGCGGATATTTGCGAGGAGGCCACGCAAAGTGCATTCCTCTCCCAATTGCTCCTACGGCAAGGCCTCTCGGAAGAAAACATGGACGACCGCTATGGCTGGCTCGATCTGCATGGATGCTCGCTAGAATATGGCCGGCCGACCATTTGCTATGCCTATTTTTGCGACCAACTACTCGCCCGCCTACCGGATGACGATGCCCGCCTCACGGCCCAAGTGCTCGGCCAGTTAATGGATCATATTGGTCATAATGCGCTGGGAAACTTGGCACTTGTCGAAATCCGAAATCCGGATGATTTGGAAAAATTGGATCATAATCAGCTCCTCCAACGCATGAAAGAAGCCGGCGCCGCACTCGTCGTGATCAACGAATACCTCCAAGCCGGCCGCCTCAGCCTCGCCGACCGCGCAGTGCTCGCTGAAATCAAAATACCCGAGGACTAGACCCGTCTAAAAAAGACGGCGAAGCATCAGATAAAACCCTACATCGGGAGTGGCATCTGTGATCAACTGTTGCGATATACCGAGGTCCAATAAAACATGGCCTGGCAAGTGCGCTGTACCGCCTCCCAATAACTGAAGGGAGGAACCAAGTTGCTTTAGCTCACTATTATAAAGAGCAGAGTGCAAATCCATCTGAATTTTAAACTCAAGCGACTTCATCGCCAACCAACCCAAAGAAATCCCGCCGTATCCGGCAAAGTGCTTCTGCTTGTCCCGTAAAATCTTGGTATTCCCCATATAAAGCACCCCGGCATGCGAGGTAAGGACCATATTGAGACGGCTTAACGTTTCGAAGTCACTATAGGCCAGCCCTACCGCCACATCCGTCCCGCCACTTCCCAGCAGACCATCAGCGTCACCGGTGGGTAGTTTTATCTGAGGGCGAAGCGCAAGAAATCGTTGCTGTTGTTGCGACCGACCAATCAACGAAATGGCGGCAGAAAAACGGATGTCCCCAAAACCACTAGCTCGATCTTTCATCTCAAAGGTGGTCGTACCCTTTTCTTCAAGCTGATAATGAATTTTATTTTTATCAAATTCATTCTGGCGATCGTTGGGCATGCCAAAAAGATCATGAAAATTTCGAATCAAGGAATCGAGATAGCCGCCACTATGGTCGATATAGGGAATATCCATTCCCAGCTCTAAGCGATCGGAAACCCCATACCGAAGTCGCAGGTTATATTGCGCGGTTTCACCATCCCAAATGATGGATTCGTTGCCTTCATTCGCTGAAATAGAACTATTGGAAACAAAATAAAGAAACCCCACATCCAATTTTCCTTTCGCCGTTATGGTTCCGGGTTCCGCCTTGGGAAGCCCAAAAATTTGCACAAAGGGATTTGGGTTAGCCACATAAATTGGAGCCCCCCGTTCGGCATAAACCGAGCATCCGAGGCCTAAAGCCATCATGTAAAAACTGATTTTCAGGAGCCGTATCATGCTATTTACCTTTATCTTGAAACCTCTATACGCAAAGAAAGGAGAGAAACTACTCGTTTTGAGAACGTCTCCCCAGTATAAACCGCCCAATTAATTCCCTTTGATAACCCTTTAAATACACGGTTTTTATGACTCAGTTTAGATCTCATATCTTTCGCAGGTTAACCCTGTGGCTTTCCCTTTCCGCAATCCTCGTGGCCACCCACGTGCAAGGGCAGACCCATACACACGCAGAAGCCGCCCCATACTGGCCCACCAACTCATACTGGACGGCGCTGGAAATTAACCCCGCACTCTATGGGTCAACCTATAGCGTCAACTTATTCACCCCCACCAACGGCGAGGACGGTGCGCGGGTTTGGTCTCAAACTAAATCCATGCTCTTTTACGGGGCCGGCGTGGCCCTTTTTCTGGCCGCATTACCCGAGTCGGCGACGGGCTGGGAAACGGAAACCGACATCTTCAGCAAATGGGTAGAAAACGTCAAAGCTGGGCCGCGGTGGGATCGTGATAACTGGGCTTATAACTATCTAGGTCATGCCTATGTGGGTGGAGTTTACTACCAAGTGGCTCGGAAGTCGGGCTATCGGCAGTGGGACTCTTTTATCTATACCACCCTGATGTCGACCTTCTTCTGGGAATACGGCATCGAAGCCTTTGCTGAAGTGCCTTCGATCCAAGATTTGATCTTCACCCCACTGGCAGGTTGGGTGTACGGAGAGTGGTCCTATCAGACGGAGTTGCGAATACGCGACCGAAACAACGAAGTCGCAGGCTCAAAAATTCTTGGCGAAACATCGCTCTTCTTTTTAGATCCGATCGACTCACTTGGGCGCGGGATCAACCGGGTCGTTGGGCGGCGATGGGTCAAATCAGGAACCGGCTATTTTACATATGTTCCAGCTCCCTATGAAACCTCCAGCGGTACAGACACCGATCACACGGTCTACCTCAATATGAAATTCCCACTCGGCGGGAGCCCGCAACCCTACGAACCTCAACCGATCCGCTATAATCATTACGACGATCCCGTCGACACGGGCATTGTGGGCATTTCCCTCGGCGGAGGACATACGATTCTTGACGACAAGTGGGGTATTGAGGACGGGGCATTCAAAAAAATTACGATGGCACTCTATTTTACGCCGCGCTTTTCCACCCGCTTTTCCTACGCATGGGCTGATCTAGAGGACGCGGCGACCGGCACATCGGTGGAATACGAAAATTACAGCCTTGATGCCCAATACTACTTCAATATTCAGCGCAAAGTTCGACCCTATGTCTCTGCCGGAGTGGGCGAACTCATGTGGAATAAAAGCGAAGACGAAAAAGTCTTCCAACTCAATCTTGGGCTAGGGTTGCACTGGCAGGCCTTTAAAAAATGGGCGGTTCAGGCCGATTGGAAGAACTACGCGAGCACCGATACCGAAACCTACGACCAAAACTTCAGCGCCAGCCTCATCTACCGCTTCGGACGCGGCGAGCACAACAACTGGTAAAACGGATTTTCTATCCTTCGACTTCCTCCTCCATCAGGAGGTTACGCGCGCTGATGCACGGCCCGGGAAACATTTCAATAAACTCTTCCGGAGTCTCCTCGTAGAGTTCACACATGGATTGGTAAGCCGCGCGACCATAGCGTAACTCCCGCCCCAACTTGTGGTCTTCGACTCCTTGAATCACGAAACAAAGTTCTTCGTCCGTGGAATCCTGCACATTGAGTAGCAAACGGAATTTCGCGGGTAAGATCTTTTCCACATTCCGTGTATAAATACTGTATTTCACATATTCTACCACGCGCACATTCATCTCTGCTTCGATCATAAAGATCAACTCAACCAGCTCCACGCGGGTCAGCACTAACCGCACATTCGGCACCTCGATATCCGGCGGAACCATCGCATTGATCTGCTCAAGGGACTGGTCGAAATCCTCAATAATCTGTTCCTTGTCTAAGGTATTAGTCTCGGGAATCCAATGAATTAGGACGTTGTGCGCGGGGTCGGAATAGAGCAAGGGCATGTCCACTCGAAAATTGGATTCACAGTCGGCACATTCCACTCGATTAAGCCGATTTTCAAGCAGCTCCTGTTTCAGTTCGGGCTGCGAGACCACATTCACCGCCTCGTGCAATTCGACATCCTGCGATACCCCGCAGGACGGGCATTTAATATTAAAAGTTTTACTCATAACGAACCTCGTATGTTTAATCTCTCATCATTCAAAATAACGTGATATTGGCGCTCCAGATCGGCAATTTCGCGTTGCCAAAATAGTTCACTCCCCCAATCGGGAAAAGTGGTTTGGAATCTAAAATCATCCGTTTGCGTACTACACCAACTCAGGAAATAAATAATCCGCATGGCCCGCAGTACTTCAACCAGCCGCAACGAGCGGTCGTCAAAATCTAAAAACTGCTCATAGCCTTCAAGGATTAGATTAATTTCATGGCGCACCTGATTGGCATGATCCGGCAGCAATAGCCAAATATCCTGCACGGGCGGTCCCATCACCATGTCGTCAAAGTCGATGACCATCAGTCCTTCACCCGGGCGTTCCAAAATATTTGCGCGGTGGCAGTCCCCATGAATACGCTGGAGCTCAATACCCTCGAATTCGCGCAAGGCAATCTCCACAATCCGCGAGGTAATCTCCTTAAAACGATCCGCCTGGTACGGCGACATGAAATCGAGGAGTTGTTCAATCTCCGGAAGGGTGGTGGTTGCTGGATGCATCCGCAGACGGTTCTCCGCATCCTGTCGACTACCGGCAAGGTGAATGCGACCCACTAAGCCGCCAAGCCGACGCCAGCCCTCGTCGGTGCGCAAATCCATTTCGCGGCCCGATCGTTTTGGAAAAACCGAAAATAAAATACCCTCGTGCTCCCCGATCGTACTGCCGTCCGCCAACACCAATGGTGCAACCACTGGAATTTCATCCGCCGCGCAGTCGGCCACAAAGTCGTGTTCGTCCTGCAAGGCTTCTCGTGCCCACCGGCCGGGGCGATAGAATTTGGCAATCAATCGCTCTTCACTCACCGTTTGAAGTTCATAGACGCGATTGATATAGCTCGGTAGCGGCGCGGTCAATCCCGTAAGCGATAGATCCATCGCCGACTCAATTGCATCGAGGATGCCGTCCGGCCCAAGGTTTTCAAAGCCCGCGCTCATATATCCAATGCCTCAAAAAGTTCATCCGCAGCCTCGAACGAGTCCACCACCAGATCAGCGCCCGCCCCCTCCAATGTGGTGCGGTCAAGCGAGCCGTTGCAAACCGCTACCGAGACCATACCATTAGCATGGGCCGCTCTAATATCTGACGGCGTATCGCCCAGCAAAAAAGCGCGGTCAGGATACTCGGCACGCGATAGCGCGAGGGCGGCTATTTTTCTCCGGTCGCCATCATCATCACCAAAACCACCCATCCCGTCAAAATAATCAGCCAGACCAGCATGCTTGAGTTTAATAAGGGCACACGCCTTAATATTCCCCGTTACCAGCCCCAGCCTCCAACGCGAAGAAGCCCGCGCAAGAAAAGCTTCAACGCCTGGAAAGACCTCCGGCGGAGCAACAGCCATATTCCGTTCAAGAAACTCCGGAAGGCATTTAAAGAAAAGGGGTTCACGCGTAGCATCAGGCGCAAGGCCTTGCTCATGCATCAACTGCGCAAGTACCCGAAGATCGGTGGCTCCCGCAAAATTAATAGGGCCCATATCAACCGGAATACCGAACACCTCAGCAAAGGCATCGCCAAAGGCGCTACTCCCTGCCCCCGGGGCATGGAGCAATGTGCCATCGATATCGCAGAAAAGGGTGCGACGGGACACTAGTCCACCAAGTCGATCAATTCATTGATCGCATCGGAATCCGAGTTTTCGGGTTTGGGAGCCCGTTTCGGTTGCGGAGTCTTCTCCCCGATCGGTTGTTTCTCGCCGGATTGTTTTTGCGGCCGACGGCGCGGTGGGCGATTACGATTCTTGTTGCGATCGCTTCCACTGCGCTCAGGGCGTGAAGAACGTTCGGAGCCTTCGCTCCCCTCTCCTCCGATGTCGAATACTTTTCGGAACGTACTCACTCGCATCGTTTTAACGCTATTTCCGGCCAATTTTTCAACGACGGCATTCCCCGAAATAAGAACCACACCAGCCCCCTTGGAGCTCGCCACCTTCACCACATACTTGGCATGCGCTTCGGCCGATTTACTATAGACTACCGTGATCTCCTCGAATTTTTTCCCTGCGGGCGCCTTATGCAGCGGACTCCCGCAGAGCACGGCAACCACCTCGATCTTTTCACGTTGCGAAAAACGAGAGAGGCGGCGGAGGGTTTGCAACTGGGTTCGTGGGGGTACATTCCCCTTCATGCCCAACGCTTCGTTCAACGATACTCCATCAACAACTACAACAATCTTGTTTGTTTTAAACAGATCAAATAAACCCATGTTATCTTCCTTTTGGTTAGGATTTTCAGTGTTCCATGCACATACATCGTCGTCGCAACCCTACGTTCCAAAATGGAATCGCGGTCGTTTGGCGATGTGTCAGCGTGCAATAAAAGGGAGAGAAATTACAGCAAGGCCCGATTTTGCGCAAGCCCTGATTTTCACCTGAAAAGCAAGACATTCAACAAACCCGCACCCCGTAAAAACAACACCTCTCATGCCTTTTGCTTACACTTCTTTACCGGAGCAGAACGTAGACGGAGCTTCCAGCTCCGTTGCGGCAGAACGGTACGCAGCGGTCCCTGGAACGGAGTTGGAATGATCGCGACCCACCTCGAATCACAGGGGTGAATTTGAAATTTGTGCAGCTCTGCGAACCACTCTCTTGGGTTACAATACAGTTCCCGATGGAATCACGGTATTTCTTGGAATGACCATAATGCCGTCACGCATCCAGTAGAGGTCGGAAATCTCGTCGGCAGGTTTACCTTCCGGCGTGATCACCACGCCGTCGCCAATCCGAGCATTCTTATCGATGATCGCCTGCTTAATGATGCAATTTTTTCCGATGCCCAGTGGGATTCCTGACTCATGTTCGACCTTTCCGTGCTCATAGTAGTCGGCGCCCATGATGATCGAATCTTCAATTTCCGTGCCTTCGCCCACCAAGGCTCGCAAACCGATTACAGCATGGTCAATGCGTTTTCCGGTAATGATACATCCTTCGGAGAGCAGACAGCGGGTCAGATCGCATTGGTTAATTTTTGAGGGCGGCAGATAACGCATGCGGGTGTAGATCGGCGCGGCCATATCGTAGAATGAAAAACTGGGCAGAGCGTCGGTTAAGGCCAAGTTGGCCGTCCAGAAGGCTCGGATGCTTCCAATGTCTTCCCAATAATCATCGAAAATATAGCTGTAGACTTTATATGAACTAATGGCTCCCGGAATGATGTGCTTCCCAAAATCGGTCTCATTATTTTCACGCAGTAGTTTTTTTAAAACATCGATGTTGAAGACGTAGATGCCCATGCTGGCGAGGTAGCGCTCGTCTTCGTAAAGCGGGGCGCGGAGTTCATCAAGCTGCGCGTTATCGTCGGGCTTTTCTGCGAAATGGATGATCTGTCCCATTTCGTCCACTTGCATGATGCCCAGCGAACTAGCCTCGGCGCGAACCACCGGCTTGGTGCTGATCGTTAAGTCGGCCTGATGGGCCACATGCGCTTTAATCACGTCCTGAAGATCCATCCGGTAGAGCTGGTCGCCGGAAAGAATGACCACCAAGTCGACAGCCTCTTCCGTGAAATAACGCATGGAACGGCGCACGGCATCCGCCGTACCCTGAAACCAACCCTCGGAATCGGGCGTTTGCTCCGCCGCAAGAATACGCACATGCCCGCCGCTAAATTGATCGAATCGGTAAGTTGTACCAATGTGTTGATGGAGTGACACGCTGTTGAATTGCGTAAGCAGAAAAATTTTTCGAATTCCGCTATTGATGCAGTTGCTGATCGGAATATCGACCAGTCGATACTTTCCCGCAATCGGAACCGCCGGCTTCGACCGTTCGCTGGTCAAAGGTTGCAGGCGACTCCCTGCGCCCCCTCCCAGAATCAATCCTACGACATTCATACCTACCCCTTCATTTTAAACTCTCCCCCAGACAAAAAGGAAAGCATAGCGAAATCACGGATAAGACGGAAACAAAAGAAAACAGTAAATTAGCACTTGCCTCGTTTGAATCGATTAGGTAGAACATCCGCTCCCTTACAGGAAAGAAGTTAATTCAGCCCTGTATAAAACCACAAATTTTGTGGGCCGGTAGCTCAGTCGGTAGAGCATTTGACTTTTAATCAAAGGGTCCTGGGTTCGAGCCCCAGCCGGCTCACCACCTTGGCCTCTGGAACTTCGGTTCCAGAGGCTTTTTTTATTGAACAACTCTCTGAGGCAAAAAAAAGGATCATACCCACAGGGGGCATGATCCTTGTTTGACTTCCAATAGATGGAGGTATTACTCGGAAGCGTCGTCGTTCAACGCAGCTTTACGGCTGAGGCGAACGCGGCCTTGGTTGTCAATGTCGATACACTTCACGCGCATCATATCACCCGGCTTACAGATGGAATCAACACTCTCAATCCGCTCATTCGCCATCTCGGAAATATGCACCAGACCTTCTTTGCCCGGCATACATTCAACAAAGGCTCCGAAGTCCTTCACGGTGATCACTTTGCCTTCGTAGATGGTGCCAATTTCGATCTCTGCCGTACAGGCATTCACACCACGAACCGCAGCGTCCATCGCATCAGCATCGACCGCGAAGATATTGACGGTACCGTCCTCTTCGATATCAATCTGTGCGCCGGTGCCATCGGTGATCGCGCGAATGTTCTTTCCGCCCGGTCCGATCAATGCACCGATCTTTTCAGGATCAATCTTGATGGTGGTAATGCGCGGTGCGGAAGCAGCAAGCTCAGCACGCGGCTCAGCCAATACGCTTTCCATGTGATCAAGGATATCGACACGACCCTTACGGGCAATTTCGAAGGCTTCGGTTACTTGCTCCCAGTTCAAACCATGTATTTTCAGGTCCACTTGGAATCCAGTGATGCCCTTCCGGGTCCCAACTACTTTGAAATCCATATCGCCGCAGTGGTCTTCCACTCCGAGAATGTCGATCACTTGTACGTCATCCGCCTTCTCGTCGGTAAAGAGACCGACGGAGATTCCAGCCACCGGCGCCTTGAGCTGAATACCGGCATCCATCAGTGCCATAGCACCGCCACAAGCGGAGGCCATAGAGGAGGAACCGTTGGAGCCCATGACTTCGGATACCACACGAATGGTGTAGGGACAATCATCGGGCAGAACCGGAACAATCGAACGTTCAGCCAGGTTACCATGGCCGATTTCGCGACGGCTGGTCATACCCAGACGACCCACTTCCCCAACGGAGTATGGCGGGAAGTTATAGTGCAGAATAAAGTTCTTTTCATCCTTTCCACCGGTCACGGCATCAAAGCGTTGAGACTCTTTCTTGGTGCCCAGGGTAACGGTACAAATGGTTTGTGTTTCGCCACGACCAAAGATCGCCGAACCGTGTGTGCGGGGCAGTACGCCCACTTGCACATCGAGATCGCGAAGCTCCAGCATGCCGCGTCCACCGATGCGGGTTCCGCCTTCGCTCACGTTTTTACGAACCGTTTCCACTTCCAGATCATGGAAGGTGTGGAAGAATTGATCGTCTGTCATTTCTTCAAACAATTCCTTCAGCTGCGGCTTAAGTTCTGCTTTCAGTGCAGATACCCCGTCCTGGCGTTCGATCTTGGCGCCGATTTTCATCAGCTCCTTAAACTTCTCACCAATCAGTTCGCGAGCCTTGTCGAGGTATGTCGTATCGCGGACGGGAGCCTCGTACGTTTTTTCTGGCAGGCCAACGGCTTTGCGTAATTCAAGCTGTCCGGCGATGATTTTAACGACTTCAGCATGGGCGGTTTTCATGGCTTCGATAAACTCGGCCTCAGGAACTTCCTTGGCGCTGCCTTCGATCATCATCACTTTATCGTGCGAACCGCAGTACGTCAGATCCAAATCGCTGGCTTCGAGTTGCTCGTGGTTCGGGTTAATGATCCACTCGCCGTCATTGCGGACAATACGTACGGCTCCGATTGGGCCGTCGAACGGCAAGTCGGTTAGCGTGAGTGCAGCCGATGCCGCATTGACACTAAGAACGTCGGTGTCCAGCGTGCCGTCGCAGCTCATAAGCATGTTGTTGATCTGTACCTCGCGATGGAATCCATCAGGGAAGAGCGTCCGGATCGGACGGTCGGTGACGCGCATGGTCAGGATTTCCTTCTCGGAAGGACGGGCCTCGCGCTTGATGTAGCCCCCTGGGAAACGCCCGGCGGCATAGAATTTTTCGCGATACTCAACCTGCAGGGGGAAGAAATCGCATCCCTCGCGCGGCTCTTTCGCGGCGGTGACGGCGGAGAAAATAACATTCTCGCCCACGCTACATGTAACTGATCCCGCCGCCTGTTTGGCCAGCAGTCCAGTCTCGAAAACCATCGGCTTGCCGCCGACGTCGAACTCTACTTTAGTTGTACCCTTCATAATTAATACTGCGCCCTTATCAATTTACGAAGAGCGCACCTTTCCTTTTGTTGGTTCATATTTTCCGCCGGGATTCCCGACCGGAACCTTTCGTCCGCGTGCCGTTGCGTTCGGGTTCTACCGAAACAACGCAAGCCCTGTTAGAAATAAAGGGCTTGCAAACGAATTAAGGATTTTTACATCAAAAATACGATTATCTACGCAAGCCGAGTTTTGCAATCAGCTCTTTATAGCGCGCATCGTCTTCCTTCTTCACATAGCTCAGTAACTTACGGCGCTTGTTGACCATCATGATGAGGCCACGGCGCGAACTGTGATCTTTCTTGTGAAGTTTAAGATGTTCGTTAAGTTCCTTGATGCGTGAGGTGAGCAAGGCCACCTGAACATCGGCAGATCCGGTGTCCTGTTCGCTACGTTTGAACTCGTTTTTAATTTCCGCTTTAACTGCTTGATCCACGTGTGGACTCCTTGTTTTATTTCTGCTCTTCTTTAAGTAAGCGCGGAACTATATCCATCGCCTCGCCCCATGTAAAGCATACTTTTTTCGACTTTTCGAAGCCATTCACCCCGTGTTTTCGACCG
>JAJRRI010000046.1 GCA_024279685.1 Verrucomicrobiota bacterium
CACCCACTTCGAAGGCCTCGCGGCCTCGGCGGTTTATTCCGCAAACGAACCCGGTTGGCCGGAAGGACCTCCCGGCGAGCACTTGTGGGTTCAGGACTGCACATTTAAGAACAATGGCTATGGGTATACGTCAAAACACCGAGCGTTCATTCATGTAGATCCCGCCGATATCAGTATCTTTACTTCTCGCCTTCGCGGGGCGAATGAACCACACAGTTATCATGCGTATCTCAGCGAAGAGGGCTATGCCAAAAGTCATGTAAAAATCATTGGAAATACCTTCCGAAACTGGCAGGGGATGGCGATTTCCGTGCGGAATGCCCGTAATGTCTTGATTGATGGAAACTCCTTTTTTCCGCCGCTCGATGATTCTGCAATGCGCGCCACGCTGGCATTAACCCCGCTATTTGATCGGGAAGGAGAAGGGGTTTATGCGGCGATCTATCTGAACACGATCAATGGAGCGGTGATTTCCAATAATCGGTTTTATGGATTCACCGGATTAGATCAGCCGATTATCCTAGATCAAGAAGCTTTGAATGTGGTCGTTGAGGGCAACATCTCCTCAGAATAGGCGCGCGGAAGGAATTTCCGAGCCATGAAATGAGCGATCCTGCCGTTCTCAATCAGCGGTTTAACGTCATTCCCTGGCCCGGAACCGACATCTTGCTCGGATATACGGGCGATTCAGTCCGAGAGCTCTACTTATTGGGCATAGAGTTCCGCCACCTTGTCCCAGTTGATTACCTTGAAAAAGGAGGCCACATAATCCGGCCGCCGATTTTGGTAGTTCAGGTAATAGGCATGTTCCCAAACATCCAGCGCCAAAATCGGGTTTCCGTTGCAAGGTGCACCCTTCATCAGCGGATTGTCCTGATTCGGGGTGGAGCAAACGGCAAGCGAGCCGTCGTCTTGTTTGCAAAGCCAGGCCCAGCCCGAGCCGAAGCGTGTGGCTGCCGCTTTGCTAAACTGATCCTTGAACGCATCGAACCCGCCTAGAGAACGATCGATGGCTGCCGCCAGTTCGCCGCTCGGCTGCCCGCCGCCATTCGGTCCCATGATGGTCCAGAATAGGGAGTGGTTTGCGTGTCCGCCGCCGTTATTTCGCACGGCCGCTTGCTTCTCGCTCGGAAGTTCATCGAGCCGTCTGCACAGTTCAGAAACGTCGATTCCTTCCAGCCCGGTGCCTTCAAGCGCGGCGTTCACGTTGTTGATATAGGCCTGGTGGTGCTTCGAATGATGGATCTCCATCGTGCGCGCATCGATGTGCGGTTCGAGCGCATCATATGCATAGGGTAGTGCCGGTAGTTCATATGCCATGGTAAACCTCCTACTTAATAGTTATTAATTGGCCGCTATTTTGATGCGAAATGGGGGCGAGTCAATTAAATAGTACTAAAATAGTACGTGATAGGTTCGCTCGCGAGGTGCGGGGATTTTGGTTGAATTAATCTGCGATCCTTGGAAAATGCCGTTTTGCTTTACGAACCGTTGGGAAGTCAGTATGGATGAACCAAAAAATATAGCGATACTCGGCCTCGGTCTGATGGGCGCATCGCTTGCGCTGGGACTGAAAAAACGTGGCTTTTCGGGGGGCATCTCTGGCTATGCCCGCCGTGAGGAAACCCGCGCTCAAGCCATAGCGGCGGGGATGGTTGATACCGTATTCGCCGATCCGGCGGCGACCGTGCATGAGGCCGATATCGTGGTCATTTGCGTCCCTATTTGGACCATTGCGTCGTTGGCCGCACAGATCGTACCCGCACTCAAGTCGGGCGCGGTGGTGACGGATGTGGGCAGTACTAAATCTGAACTGCTCACAACCTTGGCGCCGCTCTTTAAGGAAAGTCCCGCCTATTTTGTTGGGTCGCACCCCATTGCCGGCTCCGAACAAACGGGAATCGATGCGGGCAATCCCGATCTTTATCAAGGCCGCCTTACCGTCGTGTGTCCCGCCAAAGGAGCCTCGGCCATTTGCAATCTTTGGAAAGCCGTTGGGTCGGAAGTGGTTGAGATGTCGCCTGAGGCACATGACGCTATGTTGGCTTCCACCAGCCACCTGCCGCATATGATTGCGGCGGCGCTCGCTCGTTCAGTCGCCGATGGAAATCCCGCGAAAAATGCCGCTTTCTGCGGAACGGGGTTTAAAGATACCACCCGAGTCGCCTCGGGGTCGGCGGATATGTGGGTCGATATTATCGATACGAATCGGGCGGCCCTCGAAACAGAACTCGATCGATTTAATGAAGAACTGCAAGGGCTGATTAAAATCCTACGCGGTGGAAATGGCGACGATATTCGAACGTGGCTCGAAGGAGCAACGAAGGATCGTAATCAAATCCTTGAACTCAACCGGTTTTTAAACAGATAGGTTTTTTAGATGAGTCATAAAAAAGTATTTCCAGCAAAGCTCGAAGGTTCTGTGAAGGTCCCTGGCGACAAAAGTATTTCTCAACGCGTGGCCATGCTCGCTTCTCTTGCAGAGGGGACATCAAAGGTAACGGGCTATCTCAATGGCGAGGACGCACGCAGCACGCTTTCGGCGATGGAGCAGATGGGCGCCAAGGCGGAGTTCCGCGATGACGCACTCTACATTACCGGCGTGGCTGGAAAGCTCCAATCACCGGCCGAGCCGCTCGATATGGGCAACTCCGGCACCGGTACGCGCCTGCTCGCTGGGCTGGTGGCCGGAGCGGGACTCGAAGTTTCAATGATCGGCGATGAATCGCTCTCGTCACGCCCAATGGGTCGCATTCGCCAGCCCCTTGAACTCATGGGTGCGCACATTGGCCTGACCGGGAAACGCGGTACCCTGCCGATGATGATTGCGGGTGGAAAACTTAAAGGAACGGGCTATCTGCTGCCGATGGCTTCGGCGCAGGTTAAGTCGTGCGTTTTGCTCGCCGGACTTTTTGCGGACGGAAAAACAACGGTGATCGAACCGCGCCCGACGCGCGATCATACTGAAAAACTATTTCAAGCCTTGGGTATTCCCATTCAAATCAACGGACTGGAAATTTCTATTGAAGGGTTTGGTCAAGAAGGCCCGCGCTTCAAGGCCCGCAACTTTGTGGTACCGGGCGATTTTTCCTCGGCCGCCTTTTGGATTGTGGCCATCGCCGCCCGCCCGGGCGCGGAGCTGGTGCTTGAAAATGTCGGGCTCAATCCGCGCCGCACCGCACTGTTGGATGTGATGGAACGCATGGGCGCAGACCTTGAAATAACGCTGACGGAAAAGCAGGGCGACCCGTACGGTACGATCAAGGTGCGCGGAGCGCGGCTCCACGGGACGGTGATCGAAGGGGACGAAATTCCGAACCTGATCGACGAGCTTCCCGTCATCGCCGTCGCTGCCGCATTGGCGGAAGGTAAAACCGAAATCCGCGATGCCGCCGAGCTACGCGTAAAAGAATCCGACCGCATTGCCGAGGTGGTAAAAAACCTCCAGCTCTTCGGCGTTGAAGTCGAAGAGTTGGACGACGGTATGATCATCTCCGGACCAACCGATCTAAAAACACCCGCCGTTGCCATCAATAGCCACGACGACCATCGCATCGCTATGTCGGTGGCCATTTTAAATAGCTTCAGCGATGGGCCAATCACGATTGAAAACGTGAGCTGCGTAGATACCTCCTATCCCGAATTTTGGCAGCATATGGAACAACTCGGTGGGCAGGTGGAATAATTTAAACACGAGTGACCCTTTTTTTTTTGTCCATTAAACTGGGATTACTTCACTTCAAACTAGCCCAAAGGATAATCCCATGAAAAAATTAGTGTGTACGGCTTTTACTTTATTTGTATTCATCAGCGCCAGTCTGGCGGCTGAATCGTGTACTGCCTGTGGTGATGATTGCGCTTGTGAATCGGCTTGTGGCTGCGAACATCCGCCGCGCGCTCCGGTCGGTGTGATGGGCGACCACGCACATCACAAAGGTGGCTGGATGGTTTCGTATCGCTACATGGCTATGCATATGGAGGGAATCGCCGGTGGCGATGCTTCCGGCTATATGATGCGACCCACGAGCATGGATATACAAATGCATATGGTCGGCGCCATGGTTGCACCAATCGATCGTTTCACCGTTGCTCTGATGGTTCCCTATGTCATCAAGGACATGGATGGTGTTAGGGGGCCAATGAACATGCAGACATCCACCCATACTGAAGGGGTTGGCGATGTCAGGGTGGCAGGCATCTACGATCTGTGGAGTTCGAGTGTGCAACAGGTATTGCTCAATCTTGCGGTCAGCCTCCCGACCGGATCGATTGGTGAGAAAAACGCCGAAGGAAATCGCCTTGCCTATCCCATGCAGCTTGGCTCCGGCTCATACGGTCTTGTTCCCGGCGTCACCTATACCGGGTTTTCCAGGGGATGGGGTTGGGGTGCTCAGGCCAAGGCAACGGTTCCGCTCCATAAGAATAAGTATGATTATCGACTCGGAAATCGATACGACGTGCAAGGCTGGTTGCTTCGCGATCTGATTCCATCATCCGCCGTTTCTTTGCGCCTGAATGGGTGGCATCGCGAAAATATTGATGGGGCCGATTCAGCGCTAAACCCAGCCATGACGCCCGGCGCTGATCCAGATCTTCGCGCGGCCACGCGCCTCGACCTATTCGCTGGAATCGACTATCGGAAAGGCGCGGTTCGATTGGCGCTTGAAGGCGGTGTGCCTCTTTACCAACATCTCGCCGGGCCTCAACTCGAAGCGCAATGGATGGCTTTTGGTAGTTTGCAGTTATCGTTTTAGGGGGCGGTCCGACCTCCGAAAATGGGTCAGAGTACCCGAGTGAGCGCAAGTGATTTTCTATAAAAAGTTTTGGGCTTTTGTATCAGATGGACGTGCGGTAGAAGTGCGTATTATTTTTTCGTGTACTTCATGTTTTCAGCGAGCTTGCGAACGGGGATTAGAGAATAGAGGAGGGAAAGACACTTACAATTGATGGACGAAAAGTTGGGAGGTGAATCATGATGGCTGAAAATCAAGACGTTCGGTGGAAGAAGCGGTTTCAGAATTTTGAAAAATCATTACTTCTTTTGGAGGGGGCGTTGGCCCTTAAGTCTCCGGATATTTATCAGAGGGCGGGCTTGATCCAATTTTTCGAAACGACGTTTGAATTATCGTGGAAGCTTATGAAGGATTATTTGGAGGCGGAGGGTTTTGTGGAGGTGAGTTCGCCGCGAGCGGCCATTAAGAAGGCTTTTGAAACGGATTTGATTGAGGAAGGGCATATCTGGATGGAATTATTGCAGGATCGAAATTTGACTGCGCATACGTACGACGAGGATACTGCAAGCAAGGTGGGGGAGCTGATTAAACAGAAGTATTATCCTGTTATTCGGAAGTTGTACGAGGCTCTTAAGCAGGTGCCCGATGCGTGATCTGGGTTTAGTTGGAAATGATTTACAGACCCTGGGCGAGGTGCTGAAACAGTTTCCGGCTGTGGAGCAAGCGATTGTGTTTGGAAGTCGCGCGAAGGGAACGTTTAAAAATGGAAGTGATGTGGGTCTGGCGTTGAGAGGGCAATCGCTTTCTTTCGAGCAGGCCTCCCAAATCGACTATCTTTTGAATGAGGAGACTTCGATGCCGTATATGTGGGATGTGCTTCATTACGAAGGAATCGAAAGCGCTGAATGGGTTGAGTATATTGATCGTGTGGGCGTGATCGTTTTCCAGCGGCATGAAGCCGGCTGATTTTAATAGAGATTAATGGCTAGAAACTTGGGTTGGATGAAATATGGGAAAGGCAATTGCAATTGATGGGCCGTCGGCTTCGGGGAAGTCGTCGGTATCGAAAGGTGTGGCGGCGGCGTTGGGATTCATTTATGTGGATTCGGGGGCGCTGTATCGTGGGGTGACGTGGCAGGCGATCCGCAAGGGCGTGAATGTGAAGGATGCCGCGGCGGTACTGGAGTGTATGCATAACACGGACTGGGACTTTTTTGTGCAGGAGGGTGCGGCGGTCTTTTCGGTCGATGGCGATGTGCCGGTGCAGGAGCTCCGCGAAAAAGAGGTGCGTGAGGCGGTGGCTCATGTGGCTTCGGTGCCAGAGATTCGGGAGTTTGTGGTGGAGAGCCTCCAGTCGTTGATTAATTTTGGTTCGTTAGTGATGGAAGGGCGCGATATTGGAACGGTGGTTTTTCCGGATTCGCCGTATAAGTTTTATCTCGATGCCGATCCGGAGGAGCGAGCAATGCGCCGCTACCGAGAGCTCGTTACGGCGGGCGAGGACGAGAAGGCGCACGAGGTGATGGAGAGTCTCAAGAAGCGTGATCAGATCGACGCGACCCGCAAGGCGGACCCATTGAAAGTGGCGGAGGGCGCTCAGAGAATTGATAGTACGTCCATGACGCTGGAGGACGTGATTCAAACCGTGATGGATAAGGTACAGGAGAATGTATGAGTGATTTAGTTAAATATGAAACCATGGCCGATCTTCGGGGCTATCAGTTTTCAACGCGTCTCTTTAAGCTGTTTTTATTGCTTTGGAATCGGCTGGGTATTCGTGGAGCGGAACATATTCCTGAAGAAGGCGGAGTGTTGTTTGCTTCGAACCATGTGAGTTTTCTCGATCCCCCAGTGGTGGGCGTCGGCTATCGCGGGCGGCCGATCCACTTTATGGCGCGCGATACGCTTTGGAAATCTAAGCTTGGTCTCTGGTGGATGAGCAAAGTGGGGTGCATTCCAGTTTCGCGCGGTACGGGTGATCTCAAGGCTTTGAAAATGACGATTAAGATGCTGAAGGAAGGCAAGGCGGTATCGATGTTCCCAGAAGGAACGCGCTCGGAAGACGGCGAGTTGCAGACGGCCAAGGGCGGCATCGGCTTCATCATTGAAAAGTCGGGTTGCGTGGTCGTTCCGGCCTATATCGACGGCACGTACAAAGCACACCCGAAGGGGGCTCGCTTCATTAAACCCGGAAAAGTAACCATCACCTATGGCCCACCGATCACCCCGGAAGACTTCCAAGCCTTAGGTGCTGGACGCAAGGCCTACGACGCCCACGCCGCGCTCATCATGCAGCGCATTGCGGAGTTGAAGAAGGGGGAATAACAACCTCCAGCATTCTTTATGTACTTGATATAGTCAACTTGACTAGATACTCTGTCGTTGAGGTTTGAAATGGATAAGCGAATTAATATATACGAAGCGAAGACACACCTTTCCGAGGTGATCCAACAGGTTTGCGAAACCGGGGAACCCTACACGGTCTGCAAAAACAATAAGCCGGTGGTGGATATTGTGGTGCATAAAGAGAAAACCAAGATGTCTTTACCTAAGCCCCATCCGGAATTCAATGGGAAGGGCGGTTATCTTTGCGATCCACTTGAATCCACAGAGGATTTGTGGCCAGAGGAATATCGTTAATGCTTCTGCTGGATACGCATGCTTTTATTTGGCTGGTTTTGGATTGGAGTAAGTTCCCCGCTTCATTGTTTAAAATTCTCGATGAAGAAGCCGGAAATTTTTTCATTTCATCAATCTCCGCCGTTGAAATCGGATTGCTCGTAAATTCAGGTAAAGTTTCAATACCCTGTTCATGCGACTATTTCTTGAGTAAAAATTTTGATCACTACGGAGTTGAACAAATTCCGGTTGATGTAGCAATTGCTTTGGCCTCCACTCAGCTTCCGCCGATTCACCGAGATCCGTTCGACCGGATCATTATTGCTACAGCACAGGCGCATAATATGACGATTTTAACGAAAGACCGCACCATTCCAACCTACCCAAAAACGAAGGTGGTGTGGGGATGAACGAGTCGCCGCACGAAGTGCTCAGCCGAGTTTTTGGATTTAGTGAATTTCGCCCGAATCAAGCGGCCATTGTTTCCGAGCTGCTGGAAAATCGCGATGTGTTTGCGGTGATGCCGACGGGCGGCGGAAAGTCGCTCTGCTATCAGCTTCCGGCGCATATGCTCGAAGGACTTTGCGTGGTGATCAGCCCGCTCATTTCCCTGATGAAGGATCAGGTTGACGCGGCCAAAGCCAATGGACTGGATGCGGAGTTTCTGAATAGCTCACTGTCGCCGAAAGAACGTTATCGTGTTTTTCAGGCGTTGGACAATCACCAACTCGACCTCCTCTATGTCTCGCCCGAACGCTTCGCCATGCCGGAGTTTATCGCCACGCTTAAACAGGCACGAGTGTCCTTCTTTGCCATCGACGAGGCGCACTGTATCTCAGAGTGGGGGCATGACTTCCGGCCGGACTATCTCTCGCTGGCCAACATTGTGAAGTCCTTTCCCAAGTCGGCGGTGGCCGCTTTTACGGCCACGGCGACCCATCAGGTGGCGGACGATATTGTCAATAAGCTCTCCCTGCGCCAGCCGCATCTGACCCGCGCATCGTTCGACCGTCCGAATCTTTTCTATCAAGTGGTGCCCAAAGAAAATCTAGATTTGCAAATCCTGCATTTTTTAAGCGAGCGTCAAGGCGAGTCGGGTATTATCTACCGCACCACGCGCAAGAGTGTAGAATCGACCGCCGCATTTTTGCAGGAGCAGGGCGTTCAAGCCGTCGCCTATCACGCGGGACTTACTCCGGTTCAGCGCAAAACCAATCAGGATAAATTCAACCGCGATGAGGTCAACGTGGTCGTCGCCACGATCGCCTTTGGCATGGGGATCGACAAGTCCAACGTCCGCTTTGTTCTGCACGGCGACCTGCCTAAAAACATGGAGGGCTACTATCAGGAAACCGGCCGGGCCGGGCGGGATGGTGAACCCGCGCATTGCCAGCTTTTCTTTAGTCGCGGTGATATGGTGCGTATTCGCTACTTCATCGAGCAGACCCAAGATCCCCGCGAGCGGAAGATGGCTGAACAGCAGCTTGCTCGGATGGTTCGTTTTGCCGAAGCTAACGCCTGCCGCCGCAAGACCATCCTCGGCTATTTTGGCGAAACCTATCCCAAAGACAATTGCAAGACCTGTGATATCTGCATGGGCGAGATCGAGCGAGTCGATGCCACGATCGCGGCGCAGAAAATCATGTCGGCCATCCACCGCTCGGGGCAAAAATTCGGCGCCGTCCATATTGCCGATATCGTAGTCGGGGCCAAAACTCAAAAGATTCGACAGATGGCGCACGACCAGCTCAAAACCTATGGCGCGGGCAAAGATCAGGATAAAAAATATTGGCGGCGGGTGATTGATGATCTGCTGGCGCAGGAGTGCCTCATCCAGAATCAGGAGCACTACTCCGCGCTGGAACTCACGCCGAAGGGCCAACAGATTTTGCTCGGTAAAAAGCACTTCGAGGTGGTTCGTCAGAAAGCAGTCAAAGAAGCGTCTTTCGCAAGCCTAACCGGGGACTACTCCGAAAAGCTCTTCGGGCAATTGCGTACCCACCGCCAGCAGTTGGCGCAGCAGGAGGGGATTCCGCCGTTCGTTGTTTTCTCCGATCGCACGCTACGAGAGATGGCGCTCTATTTCCCCGATACACCGGAGCAGATGTCTGGGATCTCCGGAATTGGAGCCGCCAAACTTGAAAAATATGGCGACACCTTTATGACGCTCATTGAGCTATTTAAATTCGCCCATCCCGAAGAGGTGCAGAAACGGGCGCTCCTAAAAGTGCCGCTTAAAATTTCGAAAAACGGAAAAAAATCTGGAAAAACGACGATGAAAACGATGGATCTGGCTCAGCAAGGTCTCAGCATGGAGGCCATTGCTAAAATACGGGGCTTGGCCGAGGGAACGATCAGTCAGCACATCGAAAATGTACTGGAAGAAGGCCAAGGAGCCGCCCTCGATGTCGATCAACTGCTCGAAACCTCCAAGCGACTTCAGGTTGAAGAGCTCTTTAACCAACACAGCGGTAAATCGATGAAATTCATCATCGAAGCCTCAGGAGATACCGTCACCTACGCAGAACTCCGCCTCGTCCGCGCCTTCATGCAAGCGATATAACCAAGATTATTGTTGGAGGGCTCGCCGACTCTGTCAAAGTGTTTGCATAGGGGTATCTTCCCGTCTGAAAATCCAATTTTCTAAGGCCGTCTAGATCAAAGCTAATTCTAGCTTATGCTTTCGCTTTTTCCAGTCCGGCATAGATTTCTCAAGTAACTCATAAAATGCAGGACTGTGGTTGTGGTGTTTGAGATGACAAAGTTCGTGAGTGACGACATAATCTATGCATTCTTTCGGAGCTCGAACCAGATCGGTATTCAGTGTTAAGCGGCCTTTAGCTGAAAGACTTCCCCAGCGGGATTTCATCTTACGGATCTGAATATCGGGTCTTGGTGTTCCCTGCTTTTCAAACTTGGGCCAGCACCGTTCAAACGCATGATGAAACTGTTTCTCAGCTTTTTCGGTATACCACTGATCCAATAAGATCATTATAGTTTTGGGTGATGGAGATCCATTGATAGAAACAAGGAAATAACCCCGGACTAGTTTAACGCCACATTGTTAAGCCTGAAGGATCTTCAAGCGGTGTTGTCGTCCAAGATAGAGGTGTGTTTCCCCTCCACTATATTTTCGGGCTGGGGTACGTGGTTCAAATTGCCGAAAGTAATCCAGTTGTTTGATTATCCATCGGCTTCGGCGGATCATACGTTTCTCGATTTCATCAAAATCGGTTCCGGCAGGAGCCTTAACCAGAATACGGCGATCAGGGTAAACTTCGATTTGAAGGGATTTTCGAGCGGCATACACGACATCGAAGCGGATCGTTCTGCGACCGTATTTAATGTGGTGTTGCATGGCGCTTATTTCCAAGAACGGCTACGTGCAATACGCATGGTGCTTTCGATCAGTTCATCCATTTGATCCAGGTTTAGATCAATATTATTGGTGTTTCGCACTTCATCAAAAAGATAATCCTCAACTTCGTCAATAGCACGGTTCTGAGCATCTTTATGATTATCATCCCAGAAGTGAACCAGTACCAGATGGGGGGCCAGTATTTTCTGTATCGCTATCGCGGTTTCAGCGGCAATATCCTCATATGAGTCGCCAAGTAACGGTTTGATAATACCGAAATAGGCCATGGCATCATCATTCCCGGCGAGGGACTCCGGGATGTCATCGTGTTGTTTAGTTACAATCTTATTTCGAATATTGGAAACCTTTTCCAGGTATTCCTGTCCCGAAATCAGCTTGGCGCGAAACTCATCAATTGCATCCTGAATCAGCTTGGAAAACTTGGAATAGAAGGCTGGATCTTCATCCATGTTTTCCGTGATGACTTTTTTGGTGGCGTGGGCGATGGCATCCGCTTTGGCTCCATCTGGTTTTTTCGTGGTGTAAACGCCCATTTCTTCTTTGACTGCTCCGAAGCTGGCATCATCAAAAATGTTCACCGGTTCATTGAGCTGGATGGCTTCGTTGGCCTGTATATGGGTATCCAGTAATTTTTTAATCTTGGGCTCATAGTCCCGGTAATCAATGGATTCCGCGTAACGAAGTTTGACCGAAGCTTTGAGTTTGTGGAATCGCTTCAAGTCGGTTTTGTATTGCTCCAGTTTCTGATCTGAAATTTCCGCAATGAAGCGTTCACTGGAAAGGGCAACCGCCAGCGTTTTGCTATAGTCTGCCAATCGACTGTAAAACTCATCCCGTAAACCCTCCTCGGCCAGCAGCTGTTCGCAAGCTTCTTCGTCATAGGCATTTTTCACCTCATTGAAGAGATCCCATAAATCGGAATAGCGCTGAGGCAACTGATCTACTTGGCTCTGAATGGATGTAAGTGTTCCGGCCAGATCGTTTTCATCGAATCCATCAAAGGCGTCATACATGGTTAACGCGTTGTCCAGTTCGCCCAGCAGGCCGACATAATCGACCACATATCCAAAGTCCTTGTTATCATGGATTCGGTTAACGCGTGCGATGGCCTGCAGCAGGGTGTGTTCCCGTAGTTCTTTACAGAGATAGATGACCGCGTTGCACGGTGCGTCGAATCCGGTGAGCAGTTTGCTCACGACAATCAGGATTTCAGGTTCATCGCCAAACTTGAATTGATTGACGACCTGTTTATTGTATTCCTCCTCGCTGCCATAGCGGGACATCATTTTGTTCCAGAACCGGATCACTTCATCCTTCGGTTCATCATCGGGTTCCTCATAGCCTTCGCGGGCATCGGGTCCGCTGATAATGACTTCGCAAGAAACGTCATCCAATTCATTGAGGAAATCTCTGTATTTAAGAGCAGTAGCCTTACTCGGAGCCACCAGCTGCGCCTTGAATCCCGTTCCCTGCCAGGCCTTACGGAAATGCTCGCTAATGTCATAAGCGCGCATATAGACCACCTGCTCGGTTTTATTCAACATTTCCGCGCGGGCATATTTCTTTTTCAGATCGGCTTTCTGTTCCCGAGTCAGGCCTTTGGTATGCCGATCAAACCATAGATCAATCGCGGCCTTGTTTTGTTCCATCTCAACCAGACGACCTTCATAGAGCAGAGGAACCACGGCCCCATCTTCCACCGCCTGGCCGATCGGATAATGCGGCTCGATCAAGCCTCCAAATTTTACGAAATTATTTTTCTCCTCCTTCATCAACGGCGTGCCGGTAAAGCCAATGTAGCAGGCCTTCGGAAACATCTGCCGCATACGGGCGGAAAAGGAGCCGAACTGGGTGCGGTGGCTTTCATCCACCAGTACAAAAATATCCGGCGATTCATCCTGAAACGAACGCACCTTCATCGCTTTGTCGAATTTGTGAACCAGCGTCGTGACAATCCCGGCTTTGTGGGTGGCGACCAGCTCCAGCAAATGACGGCCCGAAGTCGCCCGTTCCGGGTTCAGGCCACATGCCGCAAATGTATTGCCCAGCTGCCGATCCAGATCGTCGCGGTCCGTTACCAGAACGATCCGAGGATTGGATAGGTCGGGGTCAAGCGCCAGGTTGCGCGCCAGCATCACCATCGTCAGCGATTTTCCTGACCCTTGCGTATGCCAGATAATACCGCCCTTACGTCGTCCTTCACCGTCCCGCTGCTTGATTCGCTCTAAGGTCGATTGGATCACAAAATATTGCTGATAACGGGCGATTTTTTTAATCCCACCATCCGTAACCGTAAACTTAAACGCAATTTCCAGCAGGCGTTCCGGACGACACAAAGCAAACAGCGCCTTATCTTGTTCCGTAACCAGCCGGTTTCCCGCATCTTCCAAGGATTGGAAAAAAGTCCGCGCCGCCGAAAATTCACCGGAAAATAGCGGTTTCTTTTTTTCCTCTGAGAGCGGGGCATTAACCGCTGTTTCAATCGGTAATCGGCAATCCCCATTCGACCATGCTGAATCCTCTTTCCATGAGCCCCAGAATTTTTTCCCGGTTCCAACGGTGGCATATTGCGCTTCATTTTTGCTGATGCCCATCACCAGCTGGGCATAGATAAACAGCTTCGGAATAAAGTCATCGCTCTGGTTTCGGATCGACTGGGAAATAGCCTGATCAATTTCAATGTCCGGCGCTTTGCATTCAATGACCGCCATCGGAATCCCGTTCACGAATAGCACAATGTCCGGGCGGGCGGTTTCGGTGGTGCGAGAGCGTTCTACGCTGAATTCCGGCACCACATGGAATACGTTATTTGAAGGAGTCTTCCAGTCGATGTAATGCAGGTTAAAACTCTTGGAGTCGCCTTCGATGGATTGCTCTAGCGCCGTGCCCAGCGTAATCAGGTCATAGACTGCTTCATTGGTTTTTTGCAGGCCATCGAATTTAATGTTTTTCAGCTTCTGAATGGACGACTGGATATTTTCCTCGCTGAACAGATATTCGCCGCCCTTGTAATTGATCCGGTTCATCTTTTTCAGCTGATCGCGAAGCGTATTTTCCAACAGCACATTACTTCGTTTGCCCAGCCGCTCTTTCAGCGCCTCTTCCGAGGATAGAAACTCATAACCGAGGTTGACCACCACTTGAAGTGCGGGAATCTGGGAAAGATATTTTTCGTTAAAATGGAACGGACTCATACGTACCTCAATTTAAACCACGGAATACAATGAAAACACGGAACGATAAAAGGGTGAAAATATCAAAACAGCTCATAGAACGACTCCAACCCGATGTGTGGAACATATTCATCCAGCAGGGCATGCAAAGCGCCCTCCTTCAGGAGCATCCAGCCGCTCTCGCCCATCCAGCACATGCGGCAGGCTGCGAAGCGCCGCTCCTTTTTATTGACCAACTCCAGTTTCAGCACCGCCTCATACCGGAGGTTGCCTTCCGTGATGGCCTTAATGCCTGCCGGATCCGCGCAAAACTTCATGGCGAATTGAGCCATCTCATTCATGGAAGTCGTATCTGCTGAATGAATAATGATCGCCTTTGTTTTGGCCTCCACAAAAAGCCGGATGTGCGGATCAACCATGCCGGGGCAGAAACTCTCTGCATAGTCCAATTCATCGGCCGTGATTTCGTGTTTGATCTTTTTCCGACACGATACCTGCCCGTTGGGCGTCTCCGCGATTTCATGCGTATCCGGAATAGCGGTCAAATCGTTCTCCGATTCCTTGGTGGAGCAGGCCATCCGCGACCCTCGTTTTCCATCTATTTCTCGGAAAAAATAAACCTG
>JAJRRI010000047.1 GCA_024279685.1 Verrucomicrobiota bacterium
CCGATCACCGTTCGAAGGATTAGTTGGAGGAAAATTCCCTACTTCTACATCGTCGTCTAGCCCATCATCGTCTGAATCGCGATCATCAGGATTCGATCCATATAGATAAATTTCAAGACTATCCGAAATCCCGTCTTCATCGGAATGTACATCTGATCGCGCGGCTACCCAGAAATGAGTAGGCGCATTGGTGGCGGCTTCATCAATCCATGTAGACTCGGAAATGCCGACCGAGGAAATATTGGTGAAGAGCGACCAATCCCTGTCCATCAGACTCGTTGAGACAAACACATCAACCGGATTCGTGTAGCCGGAGGGAAAGTAGACCCCGACCTCAACCTCGTTGCTCTCCACGCCGATGGTCAGCATCAGGTTCGTGACAACCGCAGGTGCCGACATCGCCATGGCCATCGGAACCATTGTTTCGAACAGGGACTCCCCTTTCTGGGCCGCCAGATAATCGGCATGGAACACTTCCGGAATCAGCGCAACAAAATCGACCGCAATGTGGGCTGGATCATAGATCCATTGTCGAAGCCCATCCAGCTTCTGACCGCGTTCCAAGGCAAACTTTTCTTTTTGCCATGCATACGGATCGTAGTCCGCCTCAGCATCCAGCCGATATATTTCGTAACCGGAGTTTAGAAAGACGGTCTGGCGGGTTATTGGATCTTCATAGACTGAAATTCTATACATCGGATAGCCGTTTGTATCCATCTCTGCATACATCTGTTTAGTGAATTTCTTCGGGAACTTTTTCCAGTTCACTGGAATTACGGCCTCATTGGAGTGCACATAGACCTCTTCAGAAGGGGGGCTGATGGGAAGAAATTGATATTGCTGCTCCACAAACAAGGATTCAAGTTCGTAGATCGATCTTACCACCCCGTCCTTAACAGGAGGGGAACCCTTCGCAAAAGCGGAACAGCCCAGAATAAGAACGGTTAAAATAATTCCGATTTTTAGTTCCATGGTTTTCCCTTTGTATCCGTTCGTCAGTAGCTTCAAGCACCGAGCATTATTTTTCATAAGAAAATAAAATTACGTTGAATTTTTGAAGGTATTTACCTGCACGATTAAATACAAGAAGAAAACTAATAAACGTAGTTATACTACGTGGATGGTTAAGCGAGAAAGGACGTAGTTTAACTACGTGATTAAGAGACGGCTAGGCCTAAGAATTTCAAGACTACGCAAGGAAGCTGGACTCACTCAGGAGAGCCTTGCGGAAAAAGCGGACTATTCTGTCGAGTTCATCAGCTTCATAGAACGAGGGATCAATGCCCCTTCAATCGAGGGCTGTGAAAGAATCGCTAAATCCCTCGGTATCCCATTGAAAGACCTCTTTGACTTCTAGGCCAGCAACCCACCCAGAGTGAACTTGAAAATCATAAAGCGAGCAACGGAGCTTTCTGGTTATGAAGTGAACAGCAAGGCTCGTGTAGAGTTCGTAAAACATAAAAGAGCGGTTAAGAATTAGAAGTCCGTTGCTCTATCCAGCTGAGCTACCGGGGCATTGTTAAAGGATCGGCAATATAGTTAGCGACTGGAATGGAGGCAAGCCGTTTTGACTCAAATGAGGCGTTCTCTTAAAAATCTGAGGTTATGCTGGTTTTCTTTCTAGCTTCCGATGGGCTTTCATGAGTTCACCGGGATTGGTTTGGGCGGCGAGTAGAGAGAGCTCACCGCAGAGGACGGTGGCGGCGCAGAGGCAGGCGAGGCGGCGGGAGTTTTCGCCGGGCTCGCGGGCTACATCGAGACCCATGCGCTGCATATTTTCTAAGACAAAATCCAATCCCTTGCCGTTCCCCACGGTGCCGACAATCAGGTTGGGTAGGGTGACGGAAAAATAGAGGTTGCCATCGCGTTCTTCGGCCATGGTGAGGCCTTGTGAGCCTTCGACAATGTTGGCGGCATCCTGCCCAGTGGCGAGATAGAAACCGAGTAGCATGTTGGCAAAGTGTGCGTTGGCACTGCGTAGGCCGCCGGCGAGCATGGTGCCGATTAAATTCTTGCGGATGTTGAGTTGCACGATTTTTTCGGGTGTGGTCTTGAGGTAGCGTCGGCAGATTTTCCCGGGAATGGTCAGTTCGGCGACGACGTATTTTCCGCGGCCGAGGATTCCATTGACGGCAGTAGCTTTTTTATCAGAGCAATAGTTTCCAGAAATGGAGCCGTATTCGAGGTGCGGGTTTTGTTCGAGGAGTTGCTCGATCAACGCCTCAGCGGCTTGGGTGCACATGTTGTGTCCGGCGGCATCGCCCGTTGTAAATTCAAAGCGGAGGAAAAGTAGGTTTCCCGCAATCTGGCTGTTCAGGTTGATGAGCTTGGCAAAGCGGCTGGTGCTCTCGACGGTTTTTTGCAGAGCAGGAAAGTTACTTTTTATTTTCTCTAAAGCCAGAACGGCGGCGGTGGCATCAGGCGCTTCAAGTAGGATAGAGCGGGTCATGCGTTCATCGACGACGGTACATTGAATGCCGCCCGCGCAGTTCATGGAGACGCGTGCCCCACGGTTGACGGAGGGCCAAAGAGGGGTTTCGTAGGTGGCCAGTGGTACTTCGTAGTCACCTTCGATAACCAATCCTGATACTTTTAGCGGCCCGATGAACTGCATGGGAATCTGTGCAAAATCACTCATAGTATGCTCCGTAAAAGAAGGGAAGAATATGCGGGAAGGCGCGGCGTTGTCAAATGCCCTCTCTGAGGACCATTCCAGCCTGACGTCAGTAGCCATTTTCCCCGTAGCGCATTCTGTTTGCAGAAGGCGCGCCCCCTTCGGGAAGCACGCGCTACACCACACGGCAAAGAAGGCTCATGGTCGCTAATGATACAGGGGGTTTCTATATTTGTGGGCGGCTTGAGTTTTTCCGTATGGCAAAGCCGTTCTCGTTCGTACACTCTTCGTTGTTGAATAACAAAGGTACATCGGCTGGTTTCTTAACCAAATTCTAACGGTTTATGGTTTGTTCTTGGCGAGTGAATGCAGGAGATTGTCTGTTATGGAAAAGTCAAAGATTTTGGTGGTGGAGGACGAGGCTCCGATTCAAGAGCTGTTGAAATTTAATTTAGAACGGAAGAACCACCGCGTGACGGTGGTCGATTCTGGCGAGGCGGCTCTTGAGCGGGTCGGCGCCTATATGCCGGATCTGATCCTACTTGATATCATGCTTCCGGGGACGGATGGGTTGGAGGTTTGTAAACAAATAAAAGCGAATCCTGCGACGACTCATATACCGATTATTATGCTGACGGC
>JAJRRI010000048.1 GCA_024279685.1 Verrucomicrobiota bacterium
ACAGGAGTGTGTACGGATCCATCCGAAACGGCTGTTTTTTAGGAATAACCAATACGCTCAGCCCTACCGCCAAGGTTTCATCCGTTCTTTGGAAGAGTAAAGTCGGCGCGGTTTAAAAACTCGCTCTACTGGGACAGGCTCTACCTATCGTCTCTTGTCCGCACAATCTCCACGGCCGATGCCTTGGCAAAACGCAGGGCGCCGGGTTTATCAATCGTGACAACGACCTGCTGCACTTTTTGATCGACCAGTGCAATGTTGGCAATACGCTCGGCCAGCGATTCGATCAACTGAAAGGCACTTTCCTCAACCAACTTAAGAATAGATTTCTTGATGGCTTTGTAATCCACCGTATCCTTGAGATCGTCCGACCGTCCCGCCTTACGCAGATCGACCTGAATTTCGACATTAATAACAATATCCTGCTTTTCGCGGCGTTCTTCAGGATAAATCCCAATAATGCAACGTAAGGCTAAATCCCGAATAAAAATCCGATCCATTTTAAACTCCATTTCCTAAAAGGTGTTGTCCACCATCCACATAAATAATCTGCCCTGTAACTGAATCTGCTTCTAGTAAAAACAGCACGGTTTCAGCAATTTGATCCGAGGTCGGAAGTCGATCCAGTGGGATATTCCCGGCGAGCTCGCGTACACTTTCGACCGAGCTTCCGGGCGGCGGGAGAATGGGTCCAGGCGCCACTGCATTCACCCGAATCGTTGGGGCATATTCTAATGCGGTCAATTGGGTCAGATCCGCCAGCCCCTTCTTACTGATTGAATAGGGTAAACAGGAGGTATCGTTGCTCAGAATGCGGCGATCGAGCAGATTGATCACGGCCCCGCTTGACGCGTGCGCCGCAAAAGAGCGAGTAAGCTCCATCGGCGCAAAGAGATTTACCTGAAATTCGCGCTGAATTCGTTCGGGCGTTGAATTCTTCAGTGTGTCCTTAGTGAAGATGGAGGCATTATTGATTAGAATATTGAGAGGGCCAGCTTCTTCGATCAGCCGCGAGCATTCCTCCATGGATTGAAGGTCGGCTTGGACGGTAAAGGGTGAAAGAGCTCTGGCCTCGTCGGCCGAGTTTCGGTAGTGAACCACAACTTCGACTCCCGCCGCCTGCAAAGCCTGCGTGATGGATTTTCCAATGCGAACTGCTCCTCCAGTCACTAATGCTCGTTTACCTTCTAAAATCATGCAGTCCTTAATACGCACATTTTTATGCCATTGAAAGTTTTGCCTTTCATTTTCCCAAGGTCTGTAAAAATATGCCGCCATATTAACCGGAGATCCATCATGATTTATAAAACTCTGTTCACGTTGCTCGCTACCTTCACGTTATTAACTGCTCAGGCTCAATCTACGAATGGCAATTCGGTAGTTTATATTATCCCGATCAAGAAAATGATCGAGCCCGCCCTGCTCTATGTCGTCCGCCGCGGGGTCGACGAAGCCGTGCGCAATGATGCTCAGGCGATTATCTTTGAAATGGATACGCCCGGCGGCGCGGTCAATGCCGCGAAAGAAATTATTTCTGTGATTACCCGCACTGATATTCCTATCTATACCTTTGTTAAAAAGGAGGCCTATTCAGCCGGAGCCATTATTGCCTTGGCGACCCCAAATATCTATATGGCACCCGGCAGTGTGATTGGTGCGGCGACGCCCATGATGATGTCGCCCATGGGCGGCGTTCAGGACATGCCGGAAGAGGTGCAGGAAAAAATGACCTCCGCTGTAGCCGCTATGGTGCGCTCTGCCGCTGAACAAGGTGGACACGACAAGCAGCTCGCAGAAGCGATGGTACGCGCGGATATAGAATATGTCGTAAACGGAAAAGTAATTAGCGAAAAGGGTCGATTACTGACGTTGACCAACGAAGAGGCTGCCCAGCTCGTCGGTGAAGATCATCGTCCTCTGCTCTCCAAGGGTACGGTAAAGGATATGGATGCACTGCTCAAAATCATCGGACTACCCCATGCTGAAAAGCGAATTCTCGAAATTACTTCAGCCGAACGTCTTGCCCGTTGGATTGCGGGCATGGCGTCCATCCTCATGCTCATCGGCCTGGGTGGAATCTGGCTAGAATTTAAGACGCCGGGATTCGGTCTATTTGGAATGGCTGGAATTACCTGCCTATTGCTTTTTTTCTTCGGTCACCACATTGCCGGACTATCGGGCATGGAGGATTTGATCCTGCTCATGATTGGCGTTGCCTTACTAGCGGTGGAGGTTTTTATTACCCCGGGTTTTGGCCTGATGGGTATCAGCGGGTTGCTCCTCATTTTCTTCGCGCTGATTAACGCCATGGTCGAGCATATGCCTGGAGAGTGGCGGCCCATTTCATTCTCAGCGGAGGCTTTCGCCATGCCATTACTTAAGGTGACCGCATCATTTGCAGGGTCATTGATTTTGGTGGCTTTAGTGGGTAAATTTTTACCCAGCACCAAAGTTTTTCAGCGATTAACGCTCGATACGATTTTGCCCCGAGCGAACGAAGAAGTGGATTTATTGGGCGTGGAAGGTGTTGCACACTCCGACCTGCGCCCAGGAGGTACCGCTTATTTTAAGGCGCGGAAAATCGACGTTATTACTCACGGCGACTATATCCGCAACGAGACCCCCGTCCGCATTGTGGAAGTCCATGGGAACCGCATCGTGGTGGAAGAGATCTCGCCTAGCTAGAACTTCAAATTTCGTTGATATTCCATCCACTCGTCATAGTGCTCTTCGATGGCTGCGAGATCTTCTGCATGATCGACATCCAACGCCGCGCCGCCAAAATGGGTATAAACCATTTGCGTCCGCGCCCCGAGTGCATTGCCAATCCCTTCGGCCAAACGATTGAAGCCGGCCATGGCACGTAGTCTACCCGATACAGCAGGATGCCCGTGACGGTCGTAATATAGCGACAACTGCATCAGGATAAAAATGCGCAGTCCTTTCAGCAAACGCCACCCCGAAAACAATAATGAAAACACCATTCGCAAAATATTGGCCAGCCGAGTTTGATAGCGCCATTCGTACATTTTTTCAATGTAATCGAGATGGTCAAACTTGAGCGGTTTCCCGATATGTAAATTATTATGCCGCATCAGATCCTCTTTGACGTGGACGTAAATCATTTTAATTCCAGATTTTCCTTCCACAGGATGGTAGTGCGATAGCACTTTTTCGGAGGTGATTCCGATGGAATAGTCGTATTCATGCAGATTACTACAAACAATAAATTCATCCACTTCGGCCGGGGTCAGTAAGGGGATATCGCAGGGGGCA
>JAJRRI010000049.1 GCA_024279685.1 Verrucomicrobiota bacterium
CGCAGGCCGGACAGGTAAATCCATTCGGCCAGCGAATCGCCTCAAGATAGGCGATACACTCAAATTCGCCTGGAAACATTCGTTGAAATTCAAGTAGCGACTCGGGTGAGCGTGTTTTCATAGCGAAAAACGCTACATGTTATGGCATGGTGAGTCAACCGGATAGGCATGGATTTCTTGAATGGCGGAGTGAATTTATAATTAATTAGGTGTCGATAAAGTGGATATTGAAGTTCGGGAGTCTGCCTGAAGGAAATAAAATGAACGGAATTATATAGGTGAATATAATAAGACGCATACTCCCGAGTTTAGTCGGATTAATTTTTCTGATTCCTGCTTTTGGGAATGAGAGTGGAATTGTGCGTGGCCCTGCATTGGACTTGACGACGGTATTAATTAAAAATGCGGTGCTCATTGTTGAATCGGATGGGGTAGAGGATCTGGTGGTTAGTCTACTGATCAAGAAAGGCGATCTGGTCATGGTTACGAAGGATCCGGGCCCCGAAAAGGAAATGGATTTGGTGCTGGATGCACAACGGGGCATTATTCTTGGAAAGTTAAATGTGGGGGAACCCGCAAGTTTCATGATTCTAGATGAAGATCCTCGGGTAAATTTCGAAGTATTGCTTGATACAAAAACCCACGCGAATTTTGTACTGAAAGAGGGGGTTATTATCCGTAATCGACTGGGCGTTGCGCCGCTGAACCCCGATGCTTCGGGGGCTGAAAAACCTCAGGAGTGGTTTGCGTATACGGCTCCCCCTGTGGCGTTGTCGACCTTCTACAAAAATGAAAATAAGTGGAATCGATTTAGAAGTGAGTTTGTGAATGCCACCTTCTTTGGAATTCTGGCGCTGGATGGGATGGCTTGGTTGGATCAAAATGAGGTCAGCGAGGCTCAGTCGGGGAGTCTTTCAACGTATAATGGCGGTGCACTTCGGGGGTTACGCTTTGGAACGGTCGGTTCGTTGGGTTTTGAAAAGCCGTGGATATTTACTTTTTTTGCCACGACGACCGCGTTTGATAAAGGCTTTGACTCAGAAACGGATGATCGCCTCGATATTTTTGATCTGCGGTTGGATATTCCGTTCTATGGAGATTTAACTCTCTCTGTTGGCAAGCAAAAGGAGCCTCTCTCGATGGAACGCCTTTCAGGTTTGGTTTATCTGCCCATGCAGGAGCGAGCGGCGGTTTCGGATGCCATGATGTCCAGTCGAAATATTGGAATCGTACTCAGCGGAACGGGGTTTGACCGCCGAACAACGTGGGCGGGTGGGGTATTTAATCCTTGGCTGGATACGGGAACCTCGATTGGCGATACATCTACCCATCTGGTTGGCCGTGGTACTGTGATTCCACTTGAAAGTGCCAGCGAAAAGTCTTTATTTCATCTCGGTATGGGGTTGCGTTATCCCAATGCGAAAAGTGGGCTACGGTACGCCACCCAACCGGAGTTTAATCAGGCGCCGTTGTTTGTGGATACAGGTTTATTGGTCGCGGAATCGACGATGCTTTACGATCTGGAGGCGGCCTGGCGTTGGGGGCCGCTGCTGTTGAATGGAGAAGTGGTAATGAATCAGATAGAGGATGCCACTGCAGGAGATCCAATATTTACCGGATACCATATGACGGCTAGTTATATTCTAACCGGAGAGATGCGTTCCTATAACAAGCGTAGTGGCCTATTTCTTCCGGTTCCCGTCGCTAAATCGGTAGGCCACGGGGGGTGGGGGGCTTGGGAGTTGTCGGCTCGCTATTCCAATCTCGACCTGAATGAAGGAACGGTGAGGGGTGGGGATATGAATGTTTATTCGCTGGGTTTGAACTGGTGGCTGAGCACATCGGCCAGTTTTGGGGTCAATTATCGGCACATCGTGCTGGAGGATCTTAATGGAACTGGACGCTCGAATGGCCTGATGACTCGAATCACTTTAATTCTGGAATAAAGAATTATATGACACGTCTCGCCCTCCTGTTGTTTATTCTTTTGTTGCCTGCCGCCGGAGTTCTCGGGCAGGCGCTTGAACCAAGACTTTATTCCAACGCTCCCGTCGGGATGAATTTTTTGATTGGGGGCTATGCCTTTTCGGAGGGAGGCGCCATAACTGATCCTTCCGTGGCGGTGGAGGGTGGAGAGTTTCAAGTGCATTCTCCGTTTATGGCGTATGCCCATTCATTCGGCCTCTGGGGGAAGTCGGCTAAATTTGATGTAGTGGTGCCTTATTCTTTCTTGTCTGGAACCGCTACGGTGGACGGGTTATCCGCATCGAGAAAAGTAGAAGGTTTTGCCGACCCTAGTTTTCGCGTTTCGATGAACTTTCTCGGCGCACCTGCACGATCGCTCGCGGAGTTTAAAGAGTACCAACAAAACTGGGTCTTTGGTGGAAGCCTGCAAACCTTCGCCCCCTTCGGGCGGTACGACTCCAGCCGAGTTGTGAATATCGGAACGCACCGGTGGACGGTGAAGCCCGAATTGGGCCTTACGGAAACCCTTGGTCCGGTAATTCTTGAGGTGGCAGGAGCTATCTCGTTTTATACCGATAATGATGATTTTCAGGGGCGAACTAGAAAGCAGGAGCCGATCTATTCAGTACAGGGGCATGTGGTGTATGCATTCAAAAATGGCATCTGGTGATCTGTTGGTTCGACGTATTATCGGGGAGGACAATCCACGATCGGCGGGGCCGAAAACCCTGATGCGCAGAGTAATTCCCGCCTTGGTGCCACGCTAGCACTGCCCGTAAGTAAAAATCACTCGGTAAAATTTTATTTCAGCTCTGGGGTCTCCACGCGCACGGGCAGTGATTTTGACACCTATGGAATCGCTTGGGAATACCGCTGGGGTGGAGGGATTTAATATTAAAATATACTTATACTTTTGTGATAGTAATATTGCTCATAAACGCAATATTTTATTATATTGAGCATAAATCAACTCGTTGTATATAGTATGTTGAGTTAAATATTTTGCTCATATTTACTTGATCCATCCGGAAGAAAGGCTATGTTGGATGCATGGAGAAAATAGAAAATATGGGAAACGAGGCTATTCAGGCCGAGCTGGGCCTGCGTTTGAGACGCGAGCGGCTGAATCAAAATATTACGCAAGCAATATTAGCGAAACAAGCCGGCATTTCCCGTCGTACCCTTGTGGCGGCGGAAAAAGGTGAAGGAACCACGCTTCTCACGTTGATTCGCCTCCTGCGGGGCCTAGAGAAACTAGCCCAGCTCGATCAATTCCTGCCGGAGCCTCCAATCAGTCCCATTCAACTCGCCAAGCTCAAGGGTAAGGTACGTCAGAAAGCCTCCGGCAAACTTCGGTATCCAACTGAACACAGCACGAATTGGACGTGGAAGGAGGATTAGTATGCCCGCCACCACCGTAGAGATTTTACTTTGGGGGAATACCGTCGGTGCCGCCGCATGGGATGCGAACCGGAATGCGGCGGTGTTTGAATATGCCTCGGACTTTCTAAAAAGTGGCATTGAGCTGGCTCCATTGACCATGCCGCTTGCGGATCGGGTCTATTCATTTCCGGCACTTGGAAAAGAAACCTTTCACGGGTTGCCCGGCATGCTGGCCGATTCGCTACCGGATAAGTTTGGCAATCTACTGATTGACGAGTGGCTGGTTCGGATAGGCCGGAGCGCGGCAGACTTTTCTCCAATCGAGCGACTGTGCTATATCGGATTGCGAGGCATGGGGGCGTTGGAGTTTCGGCCGTCCGTTCGCGCTCGGCAGGGCGGATCGATTCCGGTCGATATTGAAGAGTTGGTGAGTCTAGCCAATCGAGCCTTGGCTGAAAAGAAAACGCTCGGCACCGCCTTCGGAAATCATTCCGAAGAAAATACCGATGCCATGCGCGATATCCTGCGTGTGGGCACGTCGGCGGGCGGGGCGCGGGCCAAGGCGATTATTGCTTGGAACGAAAAAACGGGCGAAGTGCGATCGGGGCAGGTGAAGGCCCCGCAGGGGTTTGGATATTGGCTCATGAAATTCGACGGGGTTTCTGGGAACCGCGATAAGGAACTCGCCGATCCTCAGGGATTTGGACGCATTGAGTATGCGTATTATCGGATGGCCTTAGCAGCGGGGATCGAAATGAGCGAATGCCGCCTTTACGCCGAAGGGGGCCGTCACCATTTTATGACGCGCCGTTTTGACCGTACGGCCGACGGGCGGAAGATTTTTATGCAAACCCTCTGCGGTATTGCCCACATGGATTTTAATCAGGCGGGGGTATATAGCTACGAGCAGGCCATGGATGTGGCGCTGAAAATGGGTCTGGATAAGGAGGCGTTGGAGCAACTTTTCCGGCGTATGGTTTTCAATGTGCTGGCGCGGAACCAGGACGACCACACTAAAAACATTGGATTTCTGATGAACAAGCGTGGGCAATGGATCCTCGCTCCGGCTTATGACATGACCTATAGCTATAATCCCGATGGTGCATGGACGCACCAGCACCAAATGCGCATCAATGGCAAGCTTGATAGGTTTGTGCTGGAAGACTTTCGCGCCGTCGCCCGACGATTTAAGATAGCTTCCGCCGTTACAGTCGATGGAATTATTGAGCAGGTTGATCACGCGCTAAACGACTGGAAGTCCTTCGCGGAAAAAGCCGGCGTACCGGAAGAAACGGCTCGGTTGATCGCCTTAAGCCACCGGACGTCGGCGACTTTGTCTATCATGGATTAATCGAGCCCTTGGGGTTAAATTTCGCCCGGTCCCGAGTGGTTTTTGGACTTTCGCCGAAGTGGGTTTTGTAGCGCCCGGCAAAGCGGCTGAGGGGGTTGAATTCCCCGCGTAGCGCGACCTCGCTAATGCTCTTGGCACCGTTCAGCAAATCCGCATAGGCCCCGTTAAGCCGTCGCGCCCGGAAATATTCGGTGGGCCCCATGCCGTAGATTTCATGGAAATATTTCTACACCGTTCGGGGTTTCATCTCCACGGCCTTGCTGATGGTTTCAAGAGAGATCGAACGGGTCTGGAATTCACTGGCGAGAGTGTGAGCGGTGTTTAGCAGGAGCATCCGGTGACGATCCCCGTCGGAGAAGGGCTGTTTGTAGATGGAGGTTTCGAAGCGGCGGGTTATTAATGCGGCATCTAAATATATTAACGTATTAAATTGAGGCATAGGCAATATGCCTTGATTTGAAATACTTGCTGATGCGTCCTGGTAGTTTCTGGAGCTTTCGCATAAAGGAAATTAAATTTCGCTTCAGATCTTC
>JAJRRI010000050.1 GCA_024279685.1 Verrucomicrobiota bacterium
CTCTTCAACTTTGGAAATATCCACATGCTGGTTGGTCAGTGAGATATAACTCGCTACTCGAATAAGAGCCCCTTCCAAACTTCGTATATTTGAAGAAATTCGCTCGGCAAGATAGTCAATGAGTTCAAGATCCACTCGCAAATTTAGCAATTCCGATTTTTTACGAAGGATGGCTGTTCGGGTTTCAACATCGGGTTTTCCGAGTTCGGTGACTAATCCCCACTCAAATCGAGAAATAAGGCGTGGTGCAAGGCCAGCCATTTCGCTCGGAGTGCGGTCGGATGTAAGTACAATCTGCTTATGGCTTTCGAAAAGAGTGTTGAACGTATGGAAAAACTCTTCCTGAATTCGGGGTTTCCCATCCAGAAATTGAATATCGTCGATCATTAGCAGATCAATTTTCCGATATTTTTTTCGAAACCCCGCAATACTGCTATTTTTTAAAGCATCAATATATTCATTCAGGAATGTTTCACAGGTGATATAACAAATTTTGGAACGCGGCTTTTTCATAGCCACATGGTTTCCAATCGCCTGCATAAGATGTGTTTTTCCGAGACCAACTCCCCCGTAGATAAAGAGCGGATTATAGGTCCGAGATGGAGAATTGGCCGCTGCCATTGCAGCAGCGTGGGCAAACTGAGAGGAGGGACCCACCACGAAAGAATCGAAGGTATAATTTGGATTCAAGTTGTGGGTGGACTTTTTTCCAAAACTTGGAAGCGAGATCGGGGAGTGGGTCTCGGTTTCTATTTCTTTTTTAACTTCTTTGAAGCAACTAGAGTCGACGGAGAGCGAAATATCCATTTCCTCACCGCTCACAACCATGATGGCCTTGCGGATCATCGGAAAATAGTTCTCCTCCAGCCAATCTTTATAGAAGTCGTTGGCGACAACTAGCTGCATGCGGGTTCCGGAGATATCGAGACACTGAATTACCGCGATCCAGCGATCATAAATATCACTAGAGAGGATTCCTTTGAGTTGTTTGCACGCCTCGTTCCAAATAGTACTGTTTTTATCGTTCATTTTCCCTAAAATTCGACCTCTCAACAGGTAAAGCCGATTTATCAACAAGTTGTTAACAGGCAATAGGTTCCTGTTTTCATAACCGAGATTCATAAGGTATGAAAAAGTGATTCGGTGCTCAAGGGATTATGGAAAAAAATCGCAAAAAACATCAATAACCACTAAATGTAGGTTTGTTCGTAAGTTGAAGCACAAGATAGGCTCTAGATCGGTCGAAAAAATAAATCCAAAAAGAGCCATTGCGCCGGAAAATATACTATAAAAGCAAACCTGCGAGGAGGTTGCGCTCAGATGAATAAATTAACAGGCCTTTTTTTACTCTCAGGATCATCGCCCAGTGATACAAATATCCATTATTTAAGCGGTTTCACCGCCCCCGATCCATTTTTATTCTTAAAAACAAACTCCGCGAGTTATCTCGTCGTATCTGCCATGGAGAAAGGGCGCGCTGAAAATCAGTCCCACTCCAAAACTCACGTGTTCACCCCCAGCGAACTTGGGCTAAGCCGTAAAAACTCTGGAAAAGTCATAAACCAGATCATTGCGCTGATTAAAAAATCCAAGATTCGTTATGTTCAAATCCCCTCCGATTTTCCGGCTGGAATTTTCCAAGCGCTGACAAAAATGGGAGTAAACATTTCCATTCACAAAAAATCGGTTTGTCCGGAGCGCAGTATAAAGACTCAAGCTGAAATTTCTTTGATTCGTGTGAGCCAGCACGCGACCGCGACCGCGATGAAAGCAGCTATGGAATTAATTCGTTCCGCTAGAATCGATCGCGAACAGCGACTGCGAATCGGAAAAGAATTTCTAACCTCGGAAAAAGTGCGGCGATTGATTCATAAAACACTAATCGACCACGATTGTGCCGGGATCGAAACGATCGTGGCAGGCGGCGATCAAGCCACGGATCCTCACGAACGTGGGCACGGCCAGCTCTATGCCGGACAGGCCATCATTCTCGACATCTTTCCGCGTCACGAAAAAAGCGGCTATTGGGGCGACATGACGCGGACGATTTGTCGAGGTCCCGCCGCCCCAGAGCTGAAAAAACTATATAATGCCGTCAAGGCCGCTCAGTCCGCCGCGCTCCGCACCGTCCGCCCAGGCCTATGCGCCGATGACGTCCATTCCGCTGCCAAAACCGAATTCGAACGGCGCGGCTATGAAACCACAGAAATAGATGGCCGCCATGTCGGTTTCATCCATGGGACGGGGCATGGGGTAGGGTTGGATATCCATGAACATCCAAGAGTTGGAACCAGCGGAGAAACGTTGGAGGTGGGAAACGTTATTACAGTTGAACCGGGGCTTTACTATCCTGGGCTCGGTGGTGTTCGTATTGAAGACACCATTGTCGTGACCGCAAAAGGCTGGCGCTATCTCGCCTCCTGCGAAAAAAAGTTTGAGTGGTTATAGGCAATAACCGCTTGCCCATGCCCGTTATACAGCCCAATACTCTCAATCGAGGCGCCGTATATGAAAAAGAAACTGATTATCTTATGGGTATCCATCCTGACGATTCCCGTGTTGGCTCAGCAGGGCCATAGCCCCGCAGGCCACGAACAGACAGAGCAAAAACGCCGACCACACGAGCAGCGTAAATACCAGTTTATGAATCGGGCACTCACCAAAATCGGCGTGAGCGACGAGGATAAGCAGAAAATTAGAACGCTCCAAAGTGAGCACCGCCGGCAAATTGGGGTGAGCAAGAAGCGGATGGAAGCGGCGCATTCTAAACTGGCATGGATTCAAGAAATCGATGCAACGGATGTCGAAATTGATATCGCCATTCAAGAAATTGCGGAGGCCCAAACTGAGCAACTCAAAATTTTAGTGTACAACCGCCGTGAGATGGAAAAAATCCTCGGGAAGGAAAAATATGCCCAGCTCATGGAAATTGCCCGTACACAATTTCACAAACGCGGGCAGGGTGGCGGTCGGGGGCTTCCTCCTCGACCAGGGCTTCCTCCTCTCCCCGGTGAACAAAAGAAAGTAAAAGAACCGCCCATGCCCCCAGCTCAAAATGCACAACTAACCCCGCCGAGCAGGTAGATGGGCAACGAGCAACCTACACCACTACGAGCCAGTTTTTGGCTCACCGATCAGGAAAAAGGCTATGTCTTGATGGTCTGTGCCCTTTTCCTAATTGGCATCGTCGCGCGCTATTTTTTCTTGAAAAATGAAGTACCCGAGGTATACACACATCCCAATATTGAACAGGTGGAGAGCAACGGTGAGTGATTGTATTTTCTGTAAGATTATCGCAAAAGAAATTCCAGCAACCCTTCTTTATGAAGATGATTATGTGCTCGTGTTCATGGATAGTGGACCCATCATCAAAGGCCACGCGCTCGTTATCCCCAAGCACCACTACGACCTCATCACCGAAACGCCCGATGCTATTTTAGTTCAATTGCATAGTACGGCTAAACGCATTGCGACGGCGCAAATGAACGGATTAGGCGCCGACGGGGTCAATATCATGCAAAACAACGGGGCTGCGGCGGGGCAGGAGGTTCCGCACATTCATGTGCATGTGATCCCCCGCTTTATAGGCGATGGACACCACTGGAATTGGAATCCTAGAACCTACGACGATCTTGACGAAAGGGCTAAATTGGCCGAAAAAATAAAAAACCATTTATAATGATGAAAAATCCAAACCCAGCTGAGTTGCTCGAACCCATCCTGAAGAAGGACTCCCGCTACACGGCCGATGCCTATATTTTTGTGCGCGATGCGCTCGACCATACCGTGCGCCAACTCGAAGGCTCTCGTCACGTCAGCGGCCAAGAGCTGCTCGACGGCATCCGCAAATATGCGCTCGGCGAATACGGGCCCGTCACGAAACGCGTCCTCTCGGAATGGGGGATCACAGAATGTCTCGATTTTGGTCATATCGTCTTCAACCTCGTCAACGCAGGCCTATTGGGTAAGACCGACAAGGATTCCCTCGACGACTTCACCGACGGCTACACCTTTCACGAAGCCTTCGTCGAGCCCTTTCGGCCTACGGAACCTGTGACCTGCGATTATAGCGTATCCCCCGAATAAATTTCCAAACATTGGAAGTGGAAACCCTAACCCGTTTCCCTATATCTTGTGCCCTTGTATTTTCAAGACATGGAGCAGGGCGCAATGAACGAAAATTATCCTTTCAGTGAAATCGAAAACAAGTGGCAGGACTTCTGGGACGACACCGGTGTTTTTAAGACCGACCTCGCCACCGCAGAAAACCCCTACTACTGCCTGATGATGTTTCCCTATCCCTCCGGCAAGCTCCACGTTGGCCACGGCCGTAACTACATCATCGGTGATGCCGTCGCTCGCTACAAAAAAATGCAGGGCTTCGATGTGCTCACCCCCATGGGTTGGGATTCCTTCGGCCTACCCGCCGAAAATGCCGCCATCAAAACCGGCACCCCGCCCGCCGAATACACCGCCGCCAACATTGTCACCATGAAAGAGCAGCTCCGCGCCTGGGGCTGTATGTATGACTGGGACAAGGAAGTCACCTCCTGCATGCCCGACTATTATAAGTGGACGCAGTGGCTTTTTCTTCAGTTCCACAAGCAGGGTCTCGCCTACAAACAAAACTCCAACGTCAACTGGTGCCCCTCCCGCGCCACCGTCCTCGCCAACGAGCAGGTCGTCGATGGCGTGTGCGAGCGTTGCGACTCTGAGGTCGATCAAAAATCGATGGATCAATGGTTCTTCAAAATCACCGACTACGCCCAGCGTCTGCTCGACGATCTCGATACCCTCGATGGCTGGCCGACCCGCGTGAAGACCATGCAGAAAAATTGGATTGGCCGCTCCGAAGGCGCCGAAATCGACTTCTCGGTTGTGCCGCGCGAAGATGGGGTGGGGGACCCTCTTTCAACCATTGCCTGCTACACCACTCGGGTCGACACCATCTACGGCTGCACGTATATGGCCCTCGCCCCCGAGCACCCCGAACTCAAAAACCTCGTCGCCGGAATGCCACAAGAAGCCGAAGTCCTCGACTTCATCAAAGCCAGCTCCAAGCTCACCAACCTCGACCGCGA
>JAJRRI010000051.1 GCA_024279685.1 Verrucomicrobiota bacterium
ACTTGCCGAACATGGTGGAGTGGCAGAAAAACTATTAAAATCCGAGCAATTCGACCTCTTGATCTCCGATATTAAAATGGAGCCGGTCGATGGCATGCAACTGCTCAAAAACACTCGGAAAATGCGACCACATGTTGGCGTGATCATGCTCACCGCCTACGCCACCGTCTCCACAGCCGTCGAAGCCATGAAAGAAGGGGCCTTCGACTACATCCCCAAACCCTTCAAAATTGATGAACTGCTCGAAACGGTAAAGCGAGCCCTCGACTACCAAAAATCGATCGCCGAGCAAATCAGCGGAAACACACACATCGAAACCAAAAAATACTTCGGCAATATTGTCGCCGAAAGCGACGGTATGGTGAGGGTCTGCGAAATGATTAAACGCGTGGCTCCCACAAAAACAACCATCCTGATCACGGGCGATAGCGGAACCGGCAAGGAGCTTGTAGCCGAAGCACTCCATACCTTTAGCGCCCGTTCGGAAGCCCCCTTTCTTCCCGTAAACTGTGCTGCACTACCCGAGACACTGATCGAATCAGAACTGTTTGGTCATGTAAAAGGAGCCTTTACCGGCGCCAACGCCAACAAAATTGGCCTCTTCGAGGCCGCCGATGGAGGAACCCTTTTCCTCGACGAAATTAACTCCATCCCCCATGCACTACAGTCCAAGCTATTACGGGCTATCCAGAACAAGAAAATACGAAAAGTGGGCGGCACCGAAGAGTTCGAGGTTGATGTACGCATCGTAGCAGCCTCAAATCAAAACCTAGAAGAATTGGTCAAAGAAGGTGCTTTTCGTGAAGACCTCTTCTATCGACTCAGCGTCATCTCCATCGATATCCCCCCACTCAAGCAACGCCCCGAAGATGTCCTCCCACTTGCAAAGCACTTTATTTCCCTGGAAATGGAAGGCAGCGAATTCCCCGTAATGGATAATGCCGTATTGGCGATCTTACAAAACTATGTTTGGCCGGGCAACGTCCGCGAGCTCCAGAACGTGATCCAGCACTGCATGACTTTCATGCGGGATGGAAAGATTTCCAAGGAAACCCTTCCCTCCAAATTGATCATTTCCTACGAGGAAAACCCCGGCAGCCAGAATGCAGCGCTCAGCGGAGAATTCGGAAAAGGAAAGTCGCTCAAAGCCTTTTTGCGTGCAAAAGAAAAGGAATACCTCAAAAACGTCATCAATACCATGGGGGGCGACAAGGTCAAAGCCGCACAGGAACTCGATATCAGCCTAGCGACTCTCTACCGCAAACTACCTGAAGAAAAGCAGAATTAACGAACCTGCTCTGTGTGCCCTCCCCCTTGCCTGATCTCTCTATAAAATACCGGAGCATTACTGCCCCCTCCATGGCTTTTCAGCACAGCTCCACCCTCATTTTATGAGGTATTTCGTGCACGATTTAGATAAGGATACGTTCCATTTTTAAGAGGAGAATAGTGTGAAAAATTTCGAATTAGTACGTAGCGAGGACATCAGCGAACTCAATACCCAGGCGAAAATCTATCGACATATCCCGACGGGTGCGGAGATCGTTTCCATGGAGAACAATGACGAAAATAAATGTTTCGGCATTGCCTTTCGTACACCGCCTTCAGATTCGACCGGTGTGGCACATATTCTTGAACATACCGTGCTCTGTGGATCACGAAAATATCCAGTAAAGGATCCTTTTGTTCAATTACTCAAAGGCTCTCTCCAAACCTTCCTCAACGCCTTCACCTACCCCGATAAAACATGCTACCCCGTCGCTAGCCAAAACCTGCAAGATTTCCACAATCTAGTCGACGTGTACCTCGATGCCGTTTTCCACCCGCGCATCACCAAAGATTTCTTCATGCAGGAGGGCTGGCACTACGAACTGGAATCACCTGAAGCTGAACTAAAATATAAAGGCGTGGTCTTCAACGAAATGAAGGGGGTCTACTCCTCTCCCGATTCACTTCTGATGGAGGCGTCCCAGCAGTCGCTCTTTCCCGATACCACCTACGGACTAGATTCCGGCGGGAGTCCCGAAAAAATACCCGACCTAACGCACGAGCAATTCAAAGCCTTTCACAAAGCCTTTTACCACCCATCCAATGCTCGCGTCTTTTTCTATGGAAATGACCCCGTCGAAGAGCGCTTCGCCCTATTAGAGGAGTACTTTAAAGACTTCGACAAGACCAATCCTCACTCCGATATTGCGATTCAATCCCCTTTGCCCCAGCCGGTTCACGTCGAAAAATCCTACGCCGTATCGGCCGACGACGAAAGCCCGCGCCCCATGTTCACCGTCAATTGGTTGCTCCCTTCACCGAATGATGCCGAAAAGACCTTCGCGCTGCTATTGCTCGATCACATCCTACTTGGATCGGCCGCCTCACCACTCCGCAAGGCTCTAATCGAATCTGGTCTCGGCGAAGATATTACCGGCGGCGGTATCGAAACCCACATGATCCAGATGACATTTTCCATCGGGCTCAAGGGCGTCGAATCCAAAAATATGGAACAAGCCGAAGCGCTCGTTTTACAAACATTAAAAGAACTCGCGGACAACGGAATTGATCGCGAAGATATCGATGCCGCACTCAATAGCTACGAATTCGATCTGCGTGAAAATAATACCGGCGGCTTCCCTCGCGGACTCTCGCTCTTCCTTAAATCGCTTAATACGTGGAACTACGATGCCGACCCTCTCGCACTCGTCGCCTTCGAAGCCCCCATGCAATCCCTCAAAAAGAAGGCCGAAAGCGAGGGTTATTTTGAACAACTCATTCGAGAACTCTTGGTCGACAATACGCATCGATCCACGGTCGTTCTCGTCCCCGATTCCGAATTCTCTGATCGCATCGAAGGGGCTGAAAAAGAACGTCTTGCATTGGCTAAATCCAAAATGAGCGAGTCCGAGTTGCAAAAAATCATTGATAACACCAAGCACCTGTTACAGATGCAGGCTACGCCCGACTCACCCGAAGCCATTGCCACCATCCCACTCTTACGCCGCGATGATCTGGGTACAAAAGTTACATCCATCAAACGGAACCAAACGAATCTACACGGTACCACCGTGTTGACCCATGAGCTATTCACCAATGGTATCCTCTATCTCGATATCGGCCTCGACCTGCACGGCCTCGACCAAGAAGACATTCCACTAACCTCCCTACTCGCTAGCGCATTACTAGAGATGGGTACGCAGAACGAAGACTATGTTTCGCTCTCACAGCGCATTGCCAAGAAAACGGGGGGAATCTACGGCACGCCGCTCCTAGCGACCATGAAGAATTCCGATACGGGAACCATCCGTTTCTTCCTCCGCGGAAAATGCATGGCGAATCAGGCCTCCGAACTACTCGACCTCTTGTCCGATATTTTGTTGATTCCCAACTTCGATAACCAAGAGCGCTTTAAGCAAATCGTGCTGGAACATAAATCTGAAATGGAAACGGCCATTGTGCCGCGTGGCCATTCGGCGGTAATGACCCGGCTAAAGACGCATTACAACGAGGCGCACTGGGTTGGCGAACAGATAGGCGGAATCGAGGCGCTCTTCTATGCCCGCAAGCTCGCTGACGAGGTCGAAAATAACTGGCCAGCCGTCTGCCAGCAACTACAAAAAATCCACCGAACCTTACTCGACCGCGAACAAATTCTTATTAACGTCACAGTGGACGATGCCGCCCTGCCCAATGTGCTGGAATCTTTGAGCAGTTTTATCGAAAAACTTCCCGCTCTAGGCGTATTTTCCTCTCAAATTTGGAAGCCAACTGCCCTACCCCGCTCCGAAGCGCTCACCGCACCATCGCAGGTGAACTATGTCGGGTGTTCGGCCAATCTATTCGATGCAGGCTATAAAATGAACGGGTCTGCACTCGTTATCACCCGATATCTACAGACGGCATGGCTTTGGGAGAAGATCCGAGTGCAAGGCGGTGCCTACGGCGGAATGTGCTCGTTTGACCAACGCTCCGGCGCCTTCGTTTTTGCCTCATACCGCGATCCGAACCTTACCGCCTCATTAGAAATCTATAAGGCCACGGGCGACTATCTTGAAAACCTCGTGCTGAGTGAAGATGAACTCACTCGTGCACTGATCGGTTCGATCGGACAACTCGATATCTATCAGCTTCCCGATTCCAAGGGCTTTTCCAGTTGCATGCGCTATCTTCTCAATTATACCCATGCCGAGCGGCAACAACTGCGCGATGAGATACTCGCCACGACTCAGGCCGATTTCAACGCCTTCGGTACGATTCTAAAACGAGCCTTTGAAAATCCCGCTGTATCCGTCCTTTGCTCGCCAGCGGCCGCCGACACAATTCATCTCCAGACCACGACCAAGGTTCTTTAGTTCGGTCGAGGCATAATAAAAGGGCATCTAAATAGGATGCCCTTTTTTATGAACTCCAAAAAGAGCTGCGTTACCAGCTAATGCGGAGAGCTGACGTTACGCCATATCCGTTGTAGTCGTCGCCGCCAGTTCCGGCGAGGCCCTTTCCATAATTATATTCAACGGCGTTTTGCCACTTCAGCTTGTGCCCGTAAAGATACCAATTGAAACCAAGCAATAGGTTATGCGCAGCTTTCACCTTAGTTCTTCCTGCATTTCGAGAAGCATAGCGCGCCATTCTCACATCCGACTTACGATCAAGACTCATGACACCTGCGTATTGGCACACCACTTGAAAACGATCGGTAACGTTGTAGAACGGCATCAAATCTACTCCCAGAAGATCACTCTGATTGATCACGTCCCCGGGATTGGAGGTATCGGAGATACCAATGCTTCCCGCCATATCAGCCCAGAAGCCGAATTTTTTACTGAGCATCTGTTTGTAAACAAGCGCAACAACATGCTCAAGATTTCTGGTGCCCACATTATAGTCCGAATCCTTCAGGGTACCGGTGTAATCAGGATCGTTGTACACGTAGTCTAAGCGAAGAGATCCCTTTTCCCCGACCTTGTATCCAGCCGAAAATAGGGCAAAATAACCGCTTTCAAAGTGTCCGAGCTCCGGCTCGCCACTGGATGAAAATCCGCCCACCTTATAGAAAAAATCACCAATGTCCCCATACACAGCTCCACCGGTAAAATACTCGGTGGGAAACCAAAGATTTTCGGCCACAATACTACGCTCAGGAACGAGTAGTTTTTTTGACGAAGTGGCTCCATCAAGCGTGAAGCCAGCCGATTGCTTACCCACCTTGAGCTTTACCACTTTAGAGGGCTTCCAACCGATATAGGTGTCGGTTAAACGCCGATAAAATGCGTTCCATGAATCTTGATCGGCCTGATCCATATTTAGATCCAACTCACTATGTAGCGTCCAATCCTTAAAAATTTGAGCCTTGAACCCCAGACGTAACCGCCGCCACTTCACATTATCATTAGAAGCATCTTGGCTCTTAAAGGAAAAGGCCTCGCCTTGAAGACGCCCTGAAAAATTTAGACTTTGAAGAACGGTTGCATCGGCGTTATCAACCCACTTAGCAGCGCCCCAAATTTTATCGTACGCGGAAACCTCTATGACTTCTTCATCCGCCAAAACGGACGTTACCGAAACCACGACCCCCAGAATAATGAGGTATATAATTTTCTTATTCATCGTTAATTAATCCTTATCACTTTTACTTTATGAGCACGTTAGAATTGGGCAAGGAGGTTTGGGAGCTTCTTTTCAGTCACGTCATGAACCGTGCTCAGATCCCTTCTCCCCTTTGCATGCGTAAAACCTAGATGCTAAATGTTAGGAGCACGTGAGTGCTAGGTTAACTTTTTATGACGATAAAAAAGGCCCTCCGCTGGCGGAAAGCCTTGCATTCGAACAAGAATTTTCACCCTTACTTTTCGCCGGCGACCACCTCGGCAATGTTTAGCGCGTGGTCTTTCATGCGGCGATAAAAGTTGAGCATATCTGTATAGGCCAGACTGAAGTAGGGAGAAACTTCCTCCTTTTGCAACCGCTCGAGGTGCTGACGGCGGAACTTTTTCATCAGATCTCCGATAGCTGCGCCCTCGGTCGTCGCCCAGGCCAGATGGTCTGGATTTTCATCCCGCATGCTTCGGTTAACCTTGATAATATAGCTGGCCACACGGGCATGAAGTGCCAGTAATTTTTCCTGTGCAGGACCGTCAATTTTTAGATCATCCTCGTTCATCTTTTTGATGCCCTTGAGGACGTTCACAGCATAGTCGCTGAGCGATTCGTATTCATCAGCAATACGCATCTGCATATGAGCCTGCGTGGTGATTTCAATCGGAACCTGCCCGGAAACCAGCCGGCTAAGGAAGAGGAAGATTTCCTTCTGCACATTGTCGAGAATTTCCTCTCGACGAAAGAGGTTGCTTTCTACCTTGGAGCACGAGTCGGAATCCTCTAGGCAACTCTGAAGCTGATCCATCATCCCCTCAACACTGTCGGCCATGAAGTTAAGTTGCCCTTTCGATTGCACAATCCCAAGGGAAGGCGTGTCGAGCATGCGTACGTCGAGGTAGGTAAGGTGAGTCGCCTCTTTCGTTTCTTTTTCAGGAACCAGCTTCGTCACAATTTTGGCCAACACCCCAGCAAAAGGTAGAAAGATAAGTACGTTAGCCACGTTGAATGAGGTATGTACCAAGGCAATACCCGCCGTGATAATCATGCCGAATTGCTCCTCCGGCATAGTGTCGATTGAGATATCGAGCGGATTAAACCCAGTGCGTGAGGCAATAAATCTGGACAGAATTTTAATGGCCGAAGGGAATAAAACAATAAACCATAACGTACCTATCACATTAAATAAAACATGGGCATAAGCCGCCCTTTTAGCCGTTGTCGTGGTTCCGAGCGAGGCCAGCCAAGCCGTGATTGTGGTGCCGATATTTTCGCCCATCACCAGCGCTGCGGCGGTTTGAAGCTCGATCACCCCAGTGGCCGCAAGACCGATCGTAATGCCCAGAGGGGCGGAGGAGGACTGAACAATAACGGTCAGGATGCGACCCACCAGCGCGGTTTTAGCCACCCCCAGAAACGTGGTCGCTTCGAACGCATGGAACCATGCTCCGAAGCCTTCAAGTCCCCGAACTGGTTTAAAGCCGTTTTTCATCAGTTCTAATCCAAAGAAAACCATGCCGATACCCATGACGGCCATTCCGATATAACGAAGACGGTCCTTCTTGGCAAAGAGGAAGAAAAAGGCGGCGATGCCAAGCATGGGAAGGCCATATTTTCCGATTTTCAGCACCAAAATCCACCCCGTAATCGTGGTCCCGATATTGGCTCCAAAGATGACTCCGATGGCTTGCATCAGCGTCATAATACCGGAGTTCACGAAGCCCACGACCATGACCGTGGTTACAGAGCTGGATTGAACCAGACAAGTAATCAAAATACCAACCACTACCCCCATGACTCGATTGTTGGTAATCGCACTGATCATTTTACGAAGTCGGTCGCCAGATACCGCTTGCAACCCTTCCGACATATACTTCATTCCGAGCAGGAACACCCCTAGCCCGCCGACCACTTGCGATGCGATTTTAAAGAATAAACCTACGTCCATGACAATCCTCGTTTAGTTGGTTTTAAATTGCGCGGTGAACCTATGCAAAATTCGAGCCGATTGCTAATCAATAATGGTTAGTGTTTGGTTAGATCTACGCCCAGCGAATGCTTCGGATTTAGCGACTCGATGGGTGGCGGACGATTTCGGATTTGATCCTGTAGCGAGCGACCTCAGAAGCATAGGTGGCGCAGTCGCCAATCGGCTCGATCCCGTGAAAATTCCCCATCGCATTTTAGAACTTCATATTAAGTCGAATCTGAAGCCTTAAACGGAGGATAAAAGACGGACGTTCGTATCGCCTATATCCAAATACCCCTCTCGCGAAATCATGATTTTCTTGGTGTGAGTGCAGGGATGATGTTTAAGTAGAGGTATGAAATTACAACAAGGTCAGATTTGGAAACAGGGCGAAGATTATTTTCGCATTGTCGAGTGGGCACGACTTTCCGTTAAGTACAAGCTGATGAAAGATCCTATTACGGGGGAAGGAATACTACACTCGGTCACGAAAAAAGAATTTTGTCGGCTGATCAAGGGCGCTGAATTGTTGAAAGAGGAAGTATAGCTAGCGGGCGCGCCGCTCTCATTACCGCAGGCTATTAGGGGACGTTAAGCGACTCGGACGAAGCACCTATGAATACAAGGGTGAAGGTACTGCCCTTCCCCAATTTACTTTCGACGGTAACAGTGCCGTTGTGTACTTGAGCGATATGCTTAACGATAGAGAGACCCAGGCCTGTTCCACCGAGTTTACGACTGCGGGCCGTGTCGACGCGATAGAACCGCTCGAACAGCCGGTCGAGGTGCTTGTTTTCAATACCAAATCCTTCATCCTCGACCGAAATGGCCACCTGTCCTGCGGGTCGGTTTTCGACATGCACCCGAACGGTTTTATCCGGTTCGCTATATTTGATGGCGTTGATGAACAGGTTAACAACGGCCTGTTCCAGAAGAGGTGCGTTGATATCCAATATTAAATTCACCGGACAATCCATGCGGATATCGATGTTCTTTTTCGTAGCCTGTAGCTGACAAAGATCGATCGAATTACTGAGCATATGTTCTAAATTACAGGGTTCCTTTAGAACGTGTCCTTCTTGTTGTTCCAGCCGCGATAGGGTCAGCAAATCGTCAATAATCGCATTTAGGCGACCGGACTGCTGGTGGATAATTTCGAGAAAATGTAGGGCATTTGGGTCGTGGTTCCAATCGTCAGAAAGTAAGGTTTCTACAAAGCCTTGGATGGAGGTAATCGGGGTCTTCAGCTCGTGCGACACATTGGCTACAAAATCCGAACGGACGGTTTCTAGGTGGCGCAGCTGGGTGACATCGCGCAGGACGATGAGTGCGCCAATTGATTCCTCTTCGGCGTTACGTAGCACCGTGCCATGTGCCTGAATCTGTTTCTCAGCTTCGCCGGATAACGTTAGATCCATCGATACGGATTTTTGCGCTCCTAACACGGCCTTGATAAATTCCTGCAGGTTGGCGTAGCGAATTCGTTGCTGGACGAGTTCACGTTTGACCCCCTTATGATCCACGCCGAGGATGTTCCCGGCGACACGGTTCATGTGAATAATTCGTTCCTTCCGATCGATGGCAAGCACCCCTTCGTCCATACTCGAAAGCACCGCCTGTTGCTCATTACGTTGCTCGCCCAGAGACGTGAGCGTTTTATTAAGCTGGGCCGACATCGTATTAAGCGTTTCCGCCAGTTCGTTGAGTTCAAGGGTCTGCTGGGCAGGAACCCGATGGTTAAATTCACCCTCGGCAAAATATCGGGCGGCGCGGCTCATCCCCCGTAAGGGAACCGTAATCCGCCGCACCACGATAATACAAACGACCATAGCGAGGAGCCCCGTCAAAATAGCCGCCCCCAAAATCCGCACCGACATACTATTGAGTTCGGCGCGAATAGCCGTCATGGGCAATGCAGCACGCACCGCGCAAAGAGTTTCAAAATGATCCCCTTTTAGCGGAACGGCGACATACATCATCTCCTGCTTCAGCGTGCGGCTATAGCGACGGTCTATTCCCATGTTTCCACCCAGTGCCTGCCGAACCTCCGGTCGATCATCATGGTATTCCATGACGGAAGGGTCCTGGTCGGAATCCCCGATCACCTTCCCCTCGGGAAGAATAATCGTGAAACGAGTGTTCGCCGCTTTCCCGAGTTTTTTGCATAGCTCATCTATGGCGGGGTGATCCTTGGAGGAAGCCAAAGGTTCCACGTGATCGGCCAAGAGTAACGCCCGGGTATGAATATCATTTTCTAGGGTTTTAAAATAAAGGTCCGACATCGAATGGAAGGCATAGAAAGCCACCGCAGCAATGGCCACCGCGGTCAACCCCCAGTAGGATGGGAGCAAGAGCCAGAAGAGGTGTTTCTTTTTCATTCCGCTTCCTTAAAACGATAACCGATGCCGCGCACCGTCTCAATAAACGACCCCGCTTCGCCCAGTTTTTTACGCAAACCGACAATTTGAACATCCACCGAGCGATCGGTCACCGGATAGTCCTCACCGTGCACGGCATCGACAATTTGGTAGCGTGTAAAGACTCGGCCAGGCTGGCTTGCCATAAGTTGTAATACTTTGAACTCAGTGAACGTCAGGGTCAGTTCTACTGCGTTGGCCGTTACCTTATGTCGATCCACATCAATCGTGATGTTATGAATTTGGATTAGA
>JAJRRI010000052.1 GCA_024279685.1 Verrucomicrobiota bacterium
GCCGTGGCCGCCGCTAACATTGAAGTCTCAGAAGCAGATCTTAGCGCCGCCATGGACGAAATCCGCGCCAGCGTACCGCCAGGACAGGAATTCGAAACGGCCCTCGCTACTTCTGGAACTACCCTTGAAGAGTTGACCGCCAATGTGAAAGAACAGTTGGCCACCCGCCAGTTCCTCGAAAGCAAGACCGAAGGCATTACCGACTCCACCGAAGCTGAAGCCAAGGAATTTTACGAAGCCAATCCCGAGCGTTTTGAAAAACCCGAAGGCGTAACGGCTAGCCATATTCTCATTACCTTCGACCCAAGCGATACCGATGAGATCAAGGCCGAGAAGAAAGCCACACTTGAAACTCTTCGCAGCGAGGTCATTACCGAAACAATTACCTTTGAAGAGGCCGCCACAGCACACTCCAGCTGCCCTAGTAAAGCACAGGGAGGATCGCTCGGCACCTTCGGTAAAGGCCAGATGGTTCCCGAGTTCGAAGTTGCGGCCTTCACCCAAGAAATCGATGAAGTGGGCGATGTGATCGAAACTCAGTTTGGCTACCATATCATCAAGGTTACCGAACGCCAGGACGCCGGAACGGTAGACTTCGATGAAGCCAAGGAGCAAATCATGATCTTCCTCGATGGCAAAAAGAAGCAAGAGGCCGTTGCGGGATTCATCAAGGGGCTCCGCGATTCCGCCACCATCGAGATCCTCTCCGCGCAATAGTTCAAATACGAAGTGCCGCAATAAAAAAGCACCGCTTAATCGAGCGGTGCTTTTTTTAGTTCACAATCTACTCTCGTAAGAAAAGAGGTGAATACTAGCTTTTCATAGGATCTCTCCTGCGGGGCCACATCGCGTTTACTGCCTATTCTTACACGTGGAGACCTGAACCTTTCTTTCTGTACCTTGAACTCGCTTAAATCGCGAAGCCATTCATGAGCAGGATAAAAAGAGTCAGAATACAAACTCCACACAGCCCAAAGGAGTAGCGCGGTAATGGCCCTCCAGTCCCCTTTTGGCGCCCGAGCTTAGAGATCGCTGAAAGTGCCGCGAGCAGGAAGGTTATCAGCAACACCCCCAGAAAAAAAGCCTTGTTCTGCGCTGCATGGTCGACCTTACTTCCGGCCGGTCCTACTAACGGAAGGATCATGCAGAGAAAGAAAAATGAAAGGCCGGAGGAGACGGCTAAAATGGTTCCGGTAAGCGGTCGATAGAGAAGGCTTCCGGCGGGTTGATGATCTTCGTTTTCCATAGTATTTCCACGCGTTGTAAAAGGTTGAATTCTATGCGTGCCTCCCGAAGGTTGGAAGAAAAAAAAGTAAGGTTCGCCATCGTGCGTAGACACTAAACAATACCCTTACTTAGCTCTCCCTCAACATTACATCCGAATCCGCTCTCCGAGTAGAAGGATATCCTTAAGTTGGGACTCGTTCTTAGCGGTTTCCCAACGCTTCTCAAATTCAGGATGCTGTACAATGTGCGCAATCGCCGCAAGTGCCTTGAGATGCAGGTGGCGCATATCATGGCTACCCACAATTACAAAAAAGGCCTTCACAGAGGTATCGACCTCAAATTCAATACCCTCGCGGCTGCGCACCAGTAGAATTTTAAATAGTTTTTCGCCCTCGACGATAATATGCGGTATAGCGACAAATGGCGTCAAAACACAACTTCCTTGCGCTTCCCGCTCTTCAAAGCGGGTTCGAATTTCCTGCTCGGAAAGCGAGAGTTCTTGCTCAAGGGTCTGAGAAATAGCATGAAGCAAACTCTCTTGCGTGGCCCCCGGCTCAAGATCAAGAGCCCCCGCCTTTTTTAGAATTTCACCGAAGGCATCGTGAACGACTTCATCCCGCTCATGAACAATCTCATAGAGTTCTTTTTCCAAGGAATCAGACGTCAATTCTTTGTTCATGACGTCCTGCGCGATGTGCAGAAGAGCATAATCGACATTGGTGCGCTTCCGGCCATAGAAGAAATAGATCAGTAGCCCTAACACCACTAGGCCGAGGCTAATTTCGACGGCCGCCATGCCCATATCGTAGATCAAAAATGAAAAACACCCAATTCCAAATAGAGGAAGCCACGGACACCACGGCACACGGAAGGTGGGTCGATAATTGGTCAATTTACTCCTGCGCATCACCAGAACCGCCATTGCGGAAAGGATGTAAGAGCTAATGACCACCGCTGAAGGCGGCTTCACTAGGGTTGCGATATCTAGCAACAGGGCCGAAAGAATTATGACCCCAGTTAACACAAGCGCCACGGTCGGCGAATCTTGTTTATTGACCTTCCCCAAAAACGGGGGCAGGAGTTTATCCCGTCCAAGAGCCAGCGGATAGCGCGATGCCGACATAATTCCCGCATTGGCCGTGGTAATGAAGGCCAGTACGGCCGCAACTGTAATCGCAATATACCCGATCGGCCCGGCAAACATACGCGCTGCATCCGCGATCGGAGTGAATGAACCCGACAATTCATTTGCGGGAAGAATTCCGACCGTGACCGTCAGGAGTAGAAAATAAAGCAAGGTAATCGCCAGCGTGGCGGCAATAAAGCCCGCTGGAATATTTTTTCGCGGATTGCGCACTTCCTCGGCAATCGTTGCGGTTTTTAGCAAACCGCCAAAGGAAACAACAACAAAACCAGCGGTGGATATAATCGTATTCATTCCACTGCCTTCGGCAATAAAAGGTCGAAAGTGCGAGAGTTCAATATTCGGCGCTCCGATCAAAAAATAGCCGCCCATCAGGAGGAGTAATGCAAACACGAGTACCACCTCGAACTTAGCGGCCACCTCCGTTCCTTTTATGTTAAGTACTACAAAAAAGAGGGTTACTGGAACGGCCGTAGCAAACATAGGAACCTTTCCGGCACTTAAAAGAAAGACCACTTCCGCTAAACCAAAAACAGCAAAAGCCGTTTTTAGTGACAACGCGAACCAACTAAGCAATCCCGAAACCGTACCGACCAATGGCCCGAGACTTCGGGTTAGAAAATAGTAGTCGCCTCCCGCCTTCGGCATTGCTGTTGCTAGTTCGATCACGCTAAACACACCGATGAGGGCCAGCATCCCGGCAATTAAATAGGAGATAATCATAGCGGGCCCGACGAGGGAAAAAGCCAATCCCGGCAAGACAAAAATGCCGGAGCTAATCATCGCCCCCGCGGCAATGCAAAATACATCAGTAAAGCCCAATCCCTTTTTCATATCATGCAATCCTCTTTCTCATACTGAACGTTTATTTTATGGATGCACACCGAGATGTCACGTCGATAGTTGTCCTGAGTTCTTTCAAAAGAAAATTACGCTATTTTATTTGATCGCGCAGGCTTGGGAAGGTTCATGCCGTACATTGAATTAAAAACAACCAGGAGGTTGGAGAAGACCATACCCACGGCGCAGTATTTAGGTGAAAGCCAGCCCATGCCAGCGAGGAACATACCGATTATATTGTAGAGGAATGCCCACCCATAGTTTTGCCGAATTTTGCGGCGGACTTTCCGTTGCATACGAGGCAGGTCGCTCAGTTTTCCAATTTCCGGAACGATAAAGACGCCATCCGCACTCATCTTAGCGGGAATTTGACCGGAGAAAACGGCAAGCCCTAAATCAGCAGCGGCCAGCGCCTGAGCATCGTTTATACCGTCGCCGACCATCATAACACTTGTTCCCTGTTGCTGGAGTGCAATGACTTCTTGTTGCTTGTCGCCGCTTCCCATTTCTGCGCGAAAATTTTCGATCCCTAGTTCATTTGCCACCTGCCTAACAACGGCCTCTCGGTCGCCGGAAAAAATGAGCGGCTCCGTACCCCCCGCCTTCAGCTCCGCGACCAGCGCCTTCGACTCATCGCGAAGGGCATCCCTCAGTCCCGCCACGAAATAGCATTCATCGGGCGTACCAAACATGACAATGGTGGAGTTTTTTAGACTGGGCGGAACGGCTATATCAGGATAGAGATTCGCATTTCCAGCCCTATAATGATGTCCATCGACTTGGGCAGAAATAAGAGTACGGGCAATTGTTCGACCCACCGCGAGGCGCGGAGTGCCGATCCGAGCGAGTGCACGGGCAATCGGATGCTCAATCCCATTTTCAAGTGAGGCGAGAATATTCAAATAATCCGGATTCTCATCGACCAGCCAAACGATTTCGTGAACCTCCGGCGCACCGCGTGTGAGCGTTCCGGTTTTGTCGAACACCACAACGAGCGGCTTCAAGGCCAGCACCGACCCGTTGAAAATTTGAATACCAAATCCGCGCACCTTCTCAAGGGCGGCCGTTAAGACCAAAGGCTCAGCAATACCGAATGCACATGGGCAGGCCACGATCAATACGCTGAGCATGCGGACCAACGCTTCATTTCGATCTCCCCACAGCAGGTTGGCCACGAGCACCAATACACCGACCGCGACTACGATCGGAACAAATACCTGACTGATTCGATCGCCCAGCGAAAGCTGTTCCCTGCGCGTATTGAAGGCTTCGATGGTACTATCTACCATCTTCTGAATCAGGTTGCTTTGCCCAGAGGCCGGTACCGAAAGGCGCGCGGAATCGGACAGTAACTTCGCCCCAGCACCGACATAATGCCCTTGCTCTAACGATACGCCGTGCGACTCACCCGTAATGAGGCTGAAATCAAATTCCGCCGTGGCCAACAGAATGCCATCGGTAGGTACAATTTCGCTACGGAGCACTCTGAATTCCTGCCCAGGCTGAAGATCTTCGGTCGCCGCATAATCGTCGTCTCCGACCCGCGCCTTTTTAGGGAGTTTCCAGGCCAGTGAGCTGACGCGACGGCTAAGTTTTTTATAGAAACTGCTGGAAATTAGGTTACCCGTTTCGATGAGGATCAGGAGCAACGCCACCACATCAAAGTAGAGATGGGAAAAATTCCCCGTCACCATCGAAAAAACAGAATAAATCCAAGCGGCAGTGGCCGAAAGGAAGACCAGACTCTCCATGCGAAACTGCCGCATCTTGATTTGCCGAATACCGGCCAGCATGGTATTGCGGGCGGCATAGACCGGCACCAGCGTGCCGAAGATCGCCAACAGGATCGAACAAACCACCTGCATTGCAAAAGGAACTTCCCAGCTCTCGGCCGAGTAGACGACAAACGAAAGCATCATGTTGTTGAGGGCAAAGAACCAGCCTGCGCCAAACCGAAAATAGTCATAGCTCTCGTGCTGTGCATCGGCGCCTTCATAAAATTTATAGCCAAGCCTTTCAATATTTTTAAAAATATCGTCCTTACCGATTTTCATCGGGTCGTAGGAGAGCGTACAGGTTTCGGCGATAAAGTTTAGGTTAACATCCCCCACCCCCGCGAGTTTTCCAAGGCTATGGTGCACGAGCCACGAGCAGGCGGGGCAAACCATCCCTCCCACAAGAAAACAAAGTTCTTCCCCGTTTTCAATTCCGTCCTCCGTATCGGCCACATCCTCCCCGCCGGGAAAAACTCCTTCGAGCAAGGCGGCAACCCGCTCGTCCCGCGCCGATCCATCCAAGCCCATCTTTCCGACGATGGAATAGACGGCCGCACAACCTGGACAACAGAATTCCTCATCCTCGCCAGGAACGCTCCGACTACAAACTACACATTTTTTAGCCATTTATGCCAAGGGGGTTAATTTCAGAATAAAAAGAATAAGGTAGAAAAGGCCGATGGCGAGGCAGATCCAAGGAAAGGTTTTTTCGAAGCGAGCGCCCCATTTTTTATCGACCAACCGGCCGAGAGAAATGCCCAGTTGCATGAAGAAGGTTTGCGTAATGACAAAGGCCAACATGAAGACTCCGCCAAGCCACCAAACCCCCGTCCCAATGGCCATCGCAAACGCGGCATAGAGCATGCCGCATGGAATGAGCGCGGTACAGGCACCGCCCATCGTCAGTTTACCCAATCCCCCGCTGAAAAACTTCGAAAGCCAATTCCCACCCGGAGCCTTCAATCCCTTCTTACGGAAGGCATGCACCGCGATAAAAAACATCATGACCGCAGGAAAAAGCAACGAGAGGAGCGCTCCTCGTAGAGGCGTGGACGACTCCGGGCAACAATAGCGTGCTGTGCCCACATTAACAAATTCGCCAAAAGCGCCGAACAGAAGCCCCGCCAACGTGTAGCCCACCACCCGACCCAGATTAAACAACGACAGAGCCTTCATGCTTTTTTCGCGATGCAATGCGCAGACGGAAATATGCAAGGGTCCACACATGGCATAGCAGTGCGGAATAGCAATCCAGCCCAGCGCAGAACCGGCAATGATCGTAGCGATTAATTCCTTCATAATTCGCGCAGTACCCTACCACCCTTTTCAGAGAATTCAATTTCAGCAATGGATTAATTTGAGCGATTCCTCTCAATTTCCCAATTCACGATCAAGGATTGGAAATAGGCACATCGTTCTTTAAATAAGAAGGAGTAGGATCTGTAAAAAAATAGCGCTGGAAATATACGTTAAAATTCGAATCGCGCAAAAGGCGCTCGTACCTCCGGCTCAGAGAGTAGACGAAACATAAGCCCGAAGTCGGTACAGACCTTCAAGTCCACCTCTCCTACTCTACCCGTACTGCGGCAATTCGATCCCCACCCGTTCTTATAGTAGTTGGATGAGGAATAGGGTCGGCGAGGAGAGCTAAAGTAATAATACATCTGGCGGGGTGGCGTCAGCAATTGCCTGTTCTGTTTGGCCAGCGCTTGTTGCTTCCGTAATTCGACTTTCTGCGTCTCCAGCTCAAGTCTCACCCGCTCTTGCTCCAGCTTCTGGAGCGTCCGCCGAGCCAGAATGTCTTCCCGATCAACTGGTTTCATCCAGTTTCTTTCGAATAGGATTAGACCTTTTTCCTGTTGGGTTAGTTCAAAGGCTGTTTGATCTACCTTTAACTGCTCACGTCTCGCTTTGTATTCGACATATTCCGTCAACTTTTCCCTTACAGTCTCTTATGAGAAGGCATGTCAAATTCAATAATCCGGCGCGGCGGATTCCGATACTCAACCTCCCATTTCCGTCTTGCTCTTATCCGCACTCTTTGTGGATCCACTTTTGATCCGGTGCATTGTAGTATCCGTCA